>JANOAQ010000723.1:0-2214 GCA_031411195.1 Burkholderiaceae bacterium
GTTGTCGCCGTCTGGCACGGGCGAGCTGGCCAACAGCGCTACCCCGATAGCGCCCAGTAATGCGGCTCCGGCCCGTATCAAGGCGATTGCAGTAGTCAACAGCGCCGGTGTGGGGCTCATGGGTGAAACCCGGTTCTTGCAGATCACCACGAATATTCCGGCGTCTTTGGTGGCCAATGCCATTGCCGTGCAGGAAGCTAACCGCGAATACCAGGAGCGCGCCCTGGCCCGTGGTGGCTTGCGCAAAATGTACATAGGCACACTCACGCTCAGTTTGTTTCTGGCGGTGTTTGGCGCTGTGCTGCTGGCGGTGGTGCTGGGTAACCAGCTTGCCAAACCGCTGCTGGTGCTGGCCGAAGGTGTGCGGCAGGTAGCGCAGGGCGACCTGACGCCCAAAGCCGCATTGCGCGGCAAAGACGAGCTGGGCGGGCTGACACGCTCATTTGCCGACATGACCCAGCAACTGGCCGATGCCCGCAACGAAGTGCAGCGTGGCGTGGCCCAGATGGAAGGCGCGCGCACACGGCTGCAGACCATCCTGGACAGCCTGTCGGCCGGCGTCATCGTGTTCGACCAGCAGCATGCCATCGACACGGTGAACCCCGGCGCCACCCGCATCCTGCGCCAGCCGCTGGGGGCCTTTCGTGGCCGGCCGCTCGAAGACGTGCCCGGCATGGCCGCCTTTGCCGCCGCCGTCTGGCAACGCAGCGAGCTGCACCGAACCAGCCCTGAAGACGGCGAACGCGACCATTGGCAGGACGCCTTCGAGTTGCAACTGCCCAACGGCGAAAGCCTGAACCTGCTGCTGCGCGGCGCCACGCTGCCGGGCGAGGCGCGGCTGCTGGTGTTCGACGACATCACCGAAGTGGTGTCGGGCCAGCGCAGCGTGGCCTGGGCGGAGGTGGCGCGGCGCCTGGCGCACGAGATCAAGAACCCGCTCACGCCCATCCAGCTCAGCGCCGAGCGGCTGGAGCACAAGCTGACCAGCAAGCTTGAAGCCGAAGCCGACCGCGCCATGCTGGGCCGCAGCGTGGCCACCATCGTGGCCCAGGTGCAGGCGATGAAGCAACTGGTCGATGAGTTTCGCGACTATGCCCGGCTGCCCGCCGCCAAGCTGGCGCCGCTGGACCTGAATGGGCTGGTGCTCGAAGTGCTGGGCCTGTATGCCGCCGCGCAGGAACAAGGCCGGCTGCACGCCCAGCTGGCGCCGGCCCTGCCGGCCATCGAAGGCGACGCCACCCAGTTGCGCCAGGTCATCCACAACCTGGTGCAGAACGCGCTGGACGCGGTGGAGCAGCGGCCCGACGGCCAGGTGCAGGTCAGCACCGAAGCCGCGCGCAACGACGACAGCGAGCCGCGTGCCGTGCGCCTGAAGGTCAGCGACAATGGGGGCGGCTTCAGCGAGAAAGTGCTCAAGCGTGCATTCGAGCCCTACGTCACCACCAAGACCAAGGGCACCGGGCTGGGGCTGGCGGTGGTCAAGAAGATTGCCGACGAACATGGCGCGCGGGTGCGCATCGTCAACCGCCAGGCGCCTGGCGACGCCGCGCCCGACACTGCAGGCGATGGCACCGTGATCGGCGCCCAGGTTTCGTTATCATTTTCCCGCTTCGCTCCGGCATCTTCCGCACCCATTCCCAGCATGCCGGCCCCCGCCAGCACCCCGAACCCCGCCCCGCCACCAGCGCCCGCCGCTGCACCGGGGCAGTGAGCACGCATGGCAACGATTCTTGTAGTTGACGACGAACTGGGCATCCGCGGCCTGTTGTCGGAAATCCTCTCCGACGAGGGCCACACCGTCGACCTGGCCGAAAACGCGGCACAGGCCCGCGCCGCCCGTGAGCGTCTGCGGCCCGACCTGGTGCTGCTGGACATCTGGATGCCCGACGTGGACGGCATCAGCCTGCTCAAGGAATGGGGCGCAGCCGGCCAACTGACCATGCCGGTGATCATGATGAGCGGCCACGGCACCATCGACACCGCCGTCGAAGCCACCAAGTACGGTGCCAGCGCCAACCGGGGCGCGGGCCGCACCAGGGCCTGTTCCACCGCGCGCAGCAGCTTCTGCAGCGTGATCGGTTTTTCCAGAAAGGCGCTGGCGCCGTACTTGGTGGCCTCCACCGCGGTGTCGATGGTGCCGTGGCCGCTCATCATGATCACCGGCATGGTCAGGCAGGCAGTGGCGCTCCATTCCTTGAGCAGGCTGATGCCGTC
>JANOAQ010000724.1:0-11173 GCA_031411195.1 Burkholderiaceae bacterium
CAATGGCTACCTGCATGCCCTGGAAGGGCCTTACGGCGACCACACCGGCTACTACAACGAGCAAGACTGGTTCCCGGTTTTCCGCATCGACCGCCTCACCCACCGGCGCGACCCGGTCTACCACTCCACCTACACCGGCAAGCCGCCCGATGAGCCTGCGGTGCTGGGCGTGGCTCTGAACGAGGTATTCGTACCCATCCTGCAAAAGCAGTTTCCTGAGATCACTGACTTCTACCTGCCACCCGAAGGCTGCAGTTACCGCATGGCCATCATCTCCATCCGCAAGGCCTATCCGGGACACGCCAAGCGGCTGATGTTCGGCTTGTGGAGCTTTCTGCGGCAGTTCATGTACACCAAGTTCATCGTGGTGACCGACGACGATGTCGACATCCGCAACTGGCAAGACGTGGTGTGGGCCATCACCACCCGCATGGTCCCGGTGCGGGACACCACCCTGGTGGAACACACGCCCATCGACTACCTCGACTTCGCCTCGCCTGTCAGTGGCCTGGGGGGCAAGATGGGCCTGGACGCCACCAACAAATGGCCGGGCGAAACTTCACGCGAGTGGGGACGAACCATCACCATGCCGGCGGCGGTGACGCAGCGGGTGGAGGGCCTCTTTGAGGCACTGATGAAGCGCTGATGAAGTGCTGATGCCCGATGCCTGCCACCGCGTGCTCAACGCGGGAATGGGCTTGCAGTGACGCCAGGTTTGAAGTACTGTTGCTTCGCCTTCGATGAAGGCACACAACTTCGTGCACTCCCTGCGCGAAACGGGGCCCCGGACTTCGATTCATCCGGATCTCCACATGGTGGCCATCGGCCACCCGCCCCTCCAGGCCGCAAGGTCTGGAGGGGTTTCGTTTTTTAGGCCCGCCCCTCAGGCGCCGGCCAGCAAGCCGATGTATTCGCGCAAGGCTTGATGCACGCGTTGGTAGCCGTCCGGGGAAGGAAGCCATTGCAGGATGGTTACTGCCTCGCTGCGCGCGGGCATGCCCATCGGTGCAGGCTCGATTTGCAGGTTGGCGCCCTGGCGGATGGCTTCTTGCTCGAACGCGCGCTGTGAGCGCCGCATGTGCCAGCCGTGCGTGACCAGCACAATGTGCGAGATGCCATCGTCCATGAGCAATTTCACGCTGCGGCGCGCGTTGTCGCGAGTGTCGTGCGATTCGCTTTCCAGCCAGCGCAGCGAGCGGCCATGGTCACGGCTGGCGATGCGCGCGGCCACTTCTGCCTCGCGCGGGCCGTCTGGCTGAGCATGGCCCGCGCCACCTGAGAACAACACCGGCAATTGCAACTGGCGCGACAGCCACAGCCCGTAGTGCAAGCGGGCCATCGACGCGGGTGAAAGATGCGCCTCGCCGTACTCGGGTGCCAGCAGGTTGGCACCGCTGCCCAGGACAACCACGGCCGCCTTGCCAGCCGGCAGGCTGCGTTTGATCTCGACCAAGCGCGTGGGTGCAATTGCAGGCGCCACGCTCAATTGCCGCTCAAGCAGGCGTCCCAGGCCCTGGCAATGGCACAACCAAAGACCCACCAGCGCCAGCACCATGCACAGGCGCCCAAATACGGGTCTAACGCGGCGCCACGACCAGCCCAGCAACAGCAGCAATAACCACGGCACTGGCGGCAGCACCAAGGCGGTGATTAGTGGCTTCCAATCCAGCAGGCCCAGGGTTGCGAAGGCGTCGTTCACGTCATTGGGGCGGTTTGCAAACGGCGGACATGAATGCTGAAAGATTGTGCATCACCGCGCCAGCATGACCCTTTGTTCCCAGTGGCGCCAGGCGGGCATGAAAATGGGGTTCGACATCGAGGAGATTTGCATGGCCATTGAAACCATCACCCTGGGCGGGGGCTGCTTCTGGTGCACCGAGGCTGTGTTCGAGCAGGTGCAAGGGGTGCTTTCGGTGCAGTCGGGCTATTGCAACGGCCAGACCGTGCAGCCCAGCTACGAGCAGGTGTGCGAAGGTCGTACGGGCCATGCCGAAGTGATTCGCGTGCGGTTCGACCCAGTGGTGCTGAGCCTGCGTGAATTGCTGGAAATCTTCTTCGTGGTGCACGACCCCACCACGCTCAACCGGCAAGGCAATGATGTCGGAACGCAGTACCGCTCAGGCATCTACTGGCATGTGCCAGAACAGGCCGAGGTGGCCCGCAGCGTGATGGATGAAGTCAGCGCTGCAGTGGCCGGGCGTGTGGTCACCGAACTGCAGGCTGAGGCCAACTACTGGCCCGCCGAGGACTACCACCAACATTACTTCGCCAACCATCCCGGCCAGGGTTACTGCGCCTACGTGGTGGCGCCGAAGGTGGAAAAATTCCGCAAGACTTTTGCGAATCATCTGCGCCCAGGTTGATGCACCTTGGCGCGCACTGGCCGTTCAAGGTGCCAGGCGTTCGCGCACCCAATGACTGTTGACGAGCCGATAGCACAGCCTGTCATGCAGGCGGCTTTTGCGGCCCTGCCAGAACTCCCACCGATCGGGCACCAGGCGAAAACCACCCCAGTGCGGTGGGCGTGGCGGCGACAAGGCAAATTGGGCGACATAACGCGCCGCTTGTGCGACCAGCACGGCGCGCGAGGCAATGACCTGACTTTGCGGCGAGGCCCACGCACCGATCCGTGAGTCGAGCGGCCGAGACGCGTAGTAGGCATCGGCCTGGGCATCGTCCACCCGTTCAACGTGGCCTTCGATGCGCACCACGCGCTCCAGTTCCACCCAATGAAACTGCAGCGCCGCCACCGGATTGGCAGCCAGTTCCTGCCCTTTTCGGCTGTTGAAATTGGTGTACCAGACCAGGCCGCGGGCGTCGATGTCCTTGATCAGCACGATGCGGGTCGATGGCCGGCCATCGGCGCCCACGGTGGCCAAGGTCATGGCATTGGCCTCGGGCACTTCGGCGGCCAAAGCCTGTTGCAGCCATGTTTCAAACTGTGCCAACGGGCGCGCGTCGGCTGCCTGTTCATCGAGCTCGGCTTTTTCGTAGCTCTTGCGAAGGTCGGCGATTCGGGTGTTCATGGCCTCAGTATGCCGCTGTCCCTGGCAGGCCCGCCGGTCCTGGCCGGGCCTGGGGCCTGCCCCTAAGTGAAACGCCCTAAGTGAACCTCCGACTATTGACGCGGCCAGTGCGCCCCCATGCTAGGCAGACAAAAGGGCCCGGGAGTACAGGCGAGGGCCCCAAAACAGGGTATTCATGAAATCTCAACCCACCGTCATCGTGCTGGCCGCAGGCCGAGGCAGTCGCTTCGCCGGGCCTCAGCACAAACTGGCGCAAGGCCTGGGAGGCGGCAGTGTGCTTGGCCAGACGATCGGGCGTGCCATCGAAAGCCGACTTCCCGTATTGGTGGTGACCACCCAAGGCCTGGTGGCAGAAGCGGCCCGCTGGGTGGCCAGGCGCGATGTGGTGGTCTTGCCCGAGGTTGGCAGCCCAGGCGCTGGGCCAATGGGCATGGGCTTTTCCATCGCCGCAGGTGTTTCGGCCAGGCCCGAGGCAGGTGGCTGGCTGGTCCTGCCCGGTGACATGCCGCTGGTAGCGCCGACCACTCTGGTGGCGGTGGCGCGTGCATTGGCCCAGAACGCGGTCGTCTATGCACAATTTCGCGGGCGCCGTGGGCATCCGGTTGGTTTTTCTTCTGAACTGTTTTCCGAGTTGGTTCAACTCACTGGCGATGAAGGTGCGCGCCGAGTGATGGCCCGGTTCCCATCGGTAGGCCTGGAGGTGGATGACCCGGGCGTCTTGGTTGACGTGGACACCGAAGCCGATCTGGCCGAAGTGCGACAAGGCCTGTTGCTGGGCAACCCGCCGCCGGTGGCGCCTGCCAAGTAGTCTGGCGTCAGGCCAAACCTTGGCGCTTGGCCAGGGCCAGCAGGCGTTCGCTCTCGCGATCGCACATGCGGTGCTCGCGCAGCGATTCGGTCGTGCGTACCAGGTAGTCCAACGTACTGCCGTAGCGGCCTCGGGCATGGCGAAGTATGTGCAGCATCTGCGGATCGTCGATGTGCCCCATGAAGCCGGGGCTGCGGCGGCTGAGCGTGAAGGCCAGCGCCATCACTTCGCCGCTGCCAGTCTGGCAGCGCAACCAACGTGGGTCGTAGACGCCGGTGGGCATCTCCCTGAGCCACAGCCGCGCCAGTTCGTCTTCGGCACGGGCCTTGGGGATGCGGTAGACCATGCCCTTGCATCGCCCCCCTGAAACAAGCGCGTAGACCAGTCCAGGCTGTTCAGGGGTGCCGCGGTTCACGCGTGATCGAAGCTTGAAACTGCGGTGCCAGCCCTGCACGGTGGCCGGGCGGTGTTCGGCCGATTCAAATTCGGGGCGCCATATCAGGGAGGCGTAGCCAAAGACCCACAAGTCTCGCTCGCCACCCCATTGCATTTGCACTTGCGCCAGCAGGGCGGCTGTGTCTCGGATCGGCGTCAACATCATGCCGGTAAGCATGCCAGAGCCTGTCGCAAGATTCGAGTGCCAACTGCAGGATGGCGATTCAGCGTTGACGATGTAACCAAGTTACTTGATAATCAAACCACAAGTTACCTCACCAGCTCATGCAAAACCGCATCTCCGAACTGACCCTTCGCATTCGTGAGCGCAGTGCGCCGCAGCGTGCAGCCTACTTGGCGCGGCTGCAACGTCTGGTGGACCGCCCACCGGGTGCACAACGAATGGGATGCGCCAACGTGGCCCATGCCTTTGCCGCCTTGCCGGGCGATCAGCGTCTGCGCGTGGTGGCTGAACGGGCACCCAACCTGGCCATTGTGACGGCCTACAACGACTTGTTGTCGGCCCACCAACCGTACGAGTCGTATCCGGCGCTGATACGCGATGAGGCCCACCGTCGAGGCGCCACCGTGCAGGTGGCTGGCGGCGTGCCGGCCATGTGCGACGGCGTAACCCAGGGGCTGCCGGGCATGGAGTTGTCGCTGTTCTCGCGGGACACCATTGCGATGTCGACCGCCATCGCACTGACCCATGATGTGTTCGATGGCGCCTTGCTGCTGGGCGTGTGCGACAAGATCGTGCCGGGGCTGCTGATCGGCGCATTGCACTTCGGCCACCTGCCCTGCGTCTTCGTGCCGGCAGGCCCGATGAGCACTGGGCTGTCGAACGTTGACAAGTCCAAGGTTCGTGAGCGCTTTGCCCAGGGGAAGGTCGGGCGAGATGAGTTGCTGGCCGCCGAGCAGGCGGCCTACCACGGCGCTGGAACCTGTACCTTTTACGGAACAGCCAACAGCAACCAGATGCTGCTTGAAGCGATGGGCCTGCACGTGCCGGGTTCGGCCTTTGTGCACCCGCATGCTGGCCTGCGCGAAGCCCTTACCCGCGAAGCTGTGGGCACAGTGCTGGGCATCACCCGGGCGCATCGCTTTTCCCCCATCGGTCGGCTGGTCGACGAGCGTGTCATCGTCAATGCCATGGTGGCCTTGCTGGCCACCGGCGGCTCCACCAACCACCTGATCCACTGGGTGGCGGTGGCCCGTGCGGCCGGCATCACCCTCGATTGGACCGATTTTTCCGACCTGTCTGCCGCCGTACCGCTGCTGGCACGTGTGTACCCCAATGGCAGTGCCGACGTGAACCAGTTTCAGGCCGCCGGTGGTCCTGGGTTCGTGCTGCGTGAACTGCTGGACAGTGGCTGCCTGCACGGTGATGTGATGACGGTGGCTGCAGGCGGCATGGCGGCCTACGGCCAGGTGCCACGGCTGGGGACACAAGACCCGCCTGCACTGGAATGGGCAGCGTTGCCGGCCCGGCCCATTGACGACAGCATCGTACGCACGGCTGCTGCACCGTTTTCCACCACGGGTGGCCTGAAGCTGCTGCAAGGCAACCTGGGCCGGGCGGTGATCAAGGTATCGGCCGTGCCCGACGACCGCCATGTGGTGCAGGCGCCGGCCCGGGTCTTCGACAGCCAGGAAGCCCTGCACCACGCCTTCAGGGCCGGTGAACTGGACCGCGACTTCGTGGCTGTGGTTCGCTTTCAAGGCCCGCAAGCCAACGGCATGCCCGAACTGCACAAACTCACCCCACCCCTGGCGGTGCTGCAGGCCAAGGGCTTCCAGGTGGCATTGGTGACCGACGGGCGCATGAGCGGCGCATCGGGCAAGGTGCCGGCGGCCATCCACGTCAGCCCTGAGGTGCTGGTGGGCGGGCCTCTGGGCAAGGTGCGCGATGGCGACTTGATCCGCCTGGATGCGGTGGCCGGCACCCTGTCGGCCCTGGTCGACGATACCGAGTGGGCGGCGCGCACGCCTGCAATCTTGAGCGCCGAGCAGGCCGCTGAAAATGCCCACGACCTGGGCCGCGAGCTGTTCGGCGGTATGCGCCGCACCGTGCGCAGTGCCGAGGAAGGCGCGATCACCTGGCTGTGAGTTTCGCGCCAGCGGCCGCTCAAGTGAACCAAGGAACCCGATGTTCGACCCTGCCACCCTGGCTAGCCATGGCCCCGTCATCCCCGTCATCGTTCTGCAGCGTGTGCAGGACGCCGTGCCCTTGGCCGAGGCCCTGCTGGCCGGCGGTGTCAAGGTGCTGGAGGTGACCTTGCGCACCGCTGTGGCGCTGCAGTGCATCGAAGCCATTGCCAAGGCCCTGCCCGAGGCGTTGGTGGGTGCTGGCACCATCCGCAGCGCGGCCGATGCCCAGGCCGCGCTGGATGCGGGTAGCCGGTTTGCGGTCAGCCCGGGTTACACCGTTGAAGTGGGCGCCGCATGCCGCACCATTGGCCTGCCGCTGTTGCCGGGCGTGGCCACTGCCAGCGAGGTGATGGCGGCCTCGGCAGACGGCCTCTCGTTCCTGAAATTCTTTCCAGCCCTGCAGGCGGGCGGCCTGTCGATGCTCAAGGCGCTGGGAGGACCGTTCCCCGACATCGTGTTCTGTCCGACCGGTGGCATCAGCCTGGAAACGGCGCCGCAGTTTCTGGCGCTGCCGAATGTAAAGGTCTGTGGCGGCTCGTGGCTGACGCCGGCCGACGCCGTGGCGGCCGGTGATTGGGCCCGCATCACCCGGCTGGCACGCGAGGCCCAGGCCTTGCGCGCCTGATGCTGGTCAGGTGGCGCGGCGCTCGATCAACTCGATCTTGTAGCCATCAGGGTCGGTGACGAAGGCGATCACCGTGGTGCCGCCCTTCACCGGGCCCGGCTCACGGGTGACGGCACCACCCAGTGCGGCGGCCTTGTCACGCAATGCGCCACAGGTGGCCGCCACGTCGGGCACGCCGATGGCGATGTGGCCGAAGGCCGTGCCCTGGTCATAGCGCTCGACGCCGTAGTTGAAGGTCAGCTCGATCTCGGCCTGGCCGGGGTTGCCGCCGCCGTAACCGACAAACGCCAGGTCGTAATGCTGCTCGGGTCGCTGCGTGGTGCGAAGCAGGCTCATGCCCAGGACCTGGGTGTAGAAATCGATGGATCGCTGCAGGTGACCTACCCGCAGCATGGTGTGCAGCATCTGCATGCCGGCTCCTTGGTGGTGAGTTAAACGGGGTACTTCGCGTCAACGGGCGTCTCGGTCCAGCCACACGGCCAGGCCTTGGGCGTTGAGCTCGATGTCCAGCGCCAGGCCCTTCAGGCAACTGTCGAGGTCGGCCACGCCATGGCGCTGCAATTGCCCTCGGTAGAGTGCGACCAGGCCTTCCACCAGCGCCTGGTGCCGATCAGGGTTGCACTGCAGGCCCTTGGCCAGGGCCACCATGCCATCGATCTGCTCCAGCAGCAGGCCGCCCAGTCGGGCAACGTCGTGCACGCGGCCGAAGTGGGTGAGGTACATCGCCTCGGGTGTACGCGCCAGCAGACGGGCAATCGAGTGGCGCAGTTCGTCGGGCTCGAACTGCACCGGCGACGAGGTGGGCATGGCCCAGGCGCCCAGCGCGCTGTCGCATTCCCGGTAGCTCAGGCCGAAGGTGTCGCCGGTGAACCAGCCGCGGCTGCGTTCATCCCAGATGCAATGGTGGTGGCGGGCATGGCCGGGCGTGTCGATGAAGGTCAGCGGCCGGCCGCTCAATTCGACCGTCAGGCCGTCCGAGGTGCTTTGCACACGTTCGGCAGGTGCAGGCACCAGGGCGCCGTACTCGCGGTCCATCGCCGCCTGGCCATATACAGCCAGCGCACCCTGGTACAGATTGGAGGGGTCGATCATGTGCCGCGCACCGCGGGCCTGGACCAGCATCGTCGCTTTTGGCAGTGCCTGCATCAGCAGGCCGGCTCCGCCGGCGTGGTCCAGATGCACATGGGTCGGGATCACATAGTCCACCGCGTCTCGCGGCAGGCCCAGGTCGTCCAGCGCGGCCAGCAGTCGCGGCACGGCAAAGTTGGTGCCTGTATCGACAAACGCAGCGCGGCCGTTTTCGACGATCAGGTAGGCGGCGTCGAACAGCGGACGGTGAAAGCCGGTGTCAATGACGTGGATGCCGTGCGGCAGGGACTGAACGTAAGGCAGGGGCATGGGACGGGGCAGCACCAAGGCTGCGGGCATGAAAAAGGGCAGGGGTTCAACCCTGCCCTTCGATTGTGGCCGAGCGCACGCGTTCGTCGGCCTGTGGGTCTTCTCAGCCTTGGGTATTGGCGTACAACGCCCAGAGTCGGCCCAGGTCAGCGGCACCATCGTTGCCCTGAATGCTGCGCAGCACCTGCACAGCCTTGGCCTTGTTCTTGCCGCTCTGCAGCAAGGCCAGGCCCAGGCGCAACTTGGCGTCTTCGGGGCGCTTGAGGCCGCCCTTGCCGATGCCTTGCTCGATCAAGGCAATGCCCTTCTCGGCCTGGCCCATCGTGGCGTAGGCATAGCCGACCTGCACCAGATCACCGCCGTCCTTGGCCGTCGCCGCAGCGCCAGCCCGCTGCTCGATCAAGGCCTTGGCTTCGGTGTCTTGCTTGACCGCCAGATCACGCAGGCGCTTGTGGCGTTCGGCTTCGGCCCCGGTGCCCAAGGCGCCTGCTGCAAAACCCTTGTCGACGATCAGCTTGCCCTCGGCTGGAAAACCTGCCTGCAGCGCCAGCTGGCTCATTTCCATGAAGTCTTCAGTCTTGCCCAGGGATCCGGTGGCCAGTTTCAGCCGCATCAGGTCGAGTGAAAAGCGATCAGAAAAACCGCTCTTGCGCGGCAGGCGCGCGAGGTAGATCGACCAGTAGTCCTTCTTGGGGTAGTTGAACAACAGCTTTTCGAGCGTGCCGGTCTGGCCGGCGGTATTGCCGGTGCGCAGTTGCGCATCGGCCAGGCGCAACAGGTCGGCTTCTTCAGGTCTGCGGCCTGCCTGCTCGGCTGCAGCCACGGCCGCGCCGGAGTCCCGGGCGATGGCAGCGTAGTCGCCGCTGTTGTTCTGCAGATAGGCCTGCAGTTGCTTGAGCGTGGCACTGTTGTTGCCGGCAGCCTGCGCCTTCTGCACCCATTGCCCGGCCTTGGCGTTGTCCTTGGCTGCGGCATAGGCGCCCGCCAACTGCTCGGCAACCTGGCCTTGTTCCGCGCCAGTGACTTTGCCGTACAGCGATTCAAGGGCCTGGATGGCCGTGCCGTTGTCACCCGCACGTTGGGCAGCAGCGGCCTTCATGCGGTCGATCTGCAGTGATTCGGCAGCGGTCTTGTTGGGGGCGGCGTCAGCCTCGCGCACCTTGACCAGGGCTTCCTTGCCCTTGCCGGCTTTGATCAGTTCATAGGCTTGTTGCAGGGGCTTGCCCACTTCGGGGCGCAGCGCCTGGGCATGCGCCAACGGCGTTGCGCCGGCCAGCCACAGTGCCAGGGCGAGGGTGGAAAGCGTCTTCATCTTCAAGCTCAATTCAGGAACTGCTCATTGCCCACGAGACCGATCTTGGTCACACCCAGGCGCTGCGCGCTGGCCATCACCATGGCGACCACCTTGTAGCTCACCAGTTTGTTCGGCCGAAGGTGAACCTCGGGCTGGTCGGGCTGTGCTGCCACCATGCTGAGCTTGTTCTCCAGCGTGGCGCGGTCAGGCACGATTTCGCCGTTCCAGCCGATGGTGCCGTCGAAGTCGACATCGATGCGCACGATTTCAGGCGGTTTCGGCGGCACACTGCTCGGGCCTACCGGCATGTTCATCTTCACCGCGTGCGTTTGCAGCGGGATGGTGATGATCAGCATGATGATCAACACCAGCATCACGTCGATCAACGGCGTGGTGTTCATCTCCACCATCACGCTGTCTTCGTCGCCGCCGGAGTTGCCTACGTTCATTCCCATGGTGCGCTCCTTATTGGTTCGGTGGGGCTTCGGTGATGAAGCCCACCTTGGCAATGCCCGCGCGCTGACAGGCGACCACCAGGCGGCCCACACTCTCGTAGCGTGCGTTTTCGTCACCGCGGATGTGCACCTCGGGCTGCGGCACCTTCACCGCCTCTTTCTTCAACTCGGTCACCACCGACTCGACGTCGGGCATCTTGCGGGTGTTCCAGTACACGTCGCCGTCCTTGCTGACGGCCAGCAAGATGTTCTCCGGCTTGGTTTGAGTGGGCACGTTGCGCTCACGCGGCAACTGCAGGTTGATGCTCTGCGTGACCACCGGGATCGTGATCAGGAAGATGATCAGCAGCACCAGCATCACATCCACCAGGGGCGTGGTGTTGATGGCTGCGTTCATCTGGTCTTCACCGTCGTCGCCGTCTGGCGACCCTACTGCCATACCCATGGCTTACTCCTAACTGTCAAGGCGCACTGGCCTTGAGCCAGTGGACGCCGCGGAACCGGCTTTGCCGGGCCGCTGGCGGCGCCCCCCTGGGGGGGAGCGCCGAAGGCGCTTCGGGGGGTTATCGCTTCGTGGCGAGCAACACGTTGTGCACGTCGCCGCTGAAGGTGCGAACCTTCTCCATCACCGTCTTGTTGCGGCGGATCAGCCAGTTGTAGCCCATCACTGCAGGCACGGCCACGGCCAGGCCGAAGGCGGTCATGATCAGCGCCTCACCCACCGGGCCGGCCACCTTGTCGATGCTGGCCTGGCCCGCAATGCCAATGGCCGTCAGCGCGTGGTAGATGCCCCAGACCGTGCCGAACAGGCCCACGAACGGCGCGGTAGAGCCCACCGTGGCCAGGAAGGCCAGGCCATCCTGCAGGCGGCTCTGGATATTGCCCACTGCACGCTCAACGCTCATGCTGATCCAGGTGTGGCGGTCGATGCTCTCGACCAGGGTGCCCTCGTGGTGCTCGTCGGCCTTGACGCCCTGCTCG
>JANOAQ010000725.1:0-3017 GCA_031411195.1 Burkholderiaceae bacterium
ACTGCGCGCGGGTGGGCGGCCCAAAGCCTTCATGCCACCGGCTGCACGCGCTGGCCGCAGCCCACGCAAAACAGCGCCGCCGCCGGCATGGCCGTGCCGCAGCGTTGGCAAAAGGCCGCGCCGGCCAGTGGCAGCGGGCCCCGGTGGTCGGTGCTGACGATGGTTTCGAAATCGCCACCGTCGAGCCACAGCAGGGCCTGCTGGGCGCGCAGCACCGTCCAGGGGTGGGTGTCGCCGGCCGACACCAGGCGGCGGGCAATCCAGCTCAGCGCGTCGGTGTCCAGCGCTTCGAAGACACGCGCCTGGGCGACGAAGTCTTCGGTGTTGACGTTGTCGTAGCGGCTGCGCGGCAGGCCGGCCAGCTTCATCATCAGCGTCAGCGCGGGCGTGGGGTCCTGGCAGGCCAGCAGGCCGGCGCGGTCGGCGGTGAACTCGCTCATGCGCTTCCAGTGCAGCAAGGCCGCTTGCAGGCCCACACCCGCCAGCTCACCCAGGCCCAGTGTGACGCCGCCGATCAGGCTGCCGATGACGGGCAGGAACTCGGCGATCTGGTAGTACAGGACATGGCCGCTCTTGATGTGGCCCAACTCGTGGCCCAGCAGGAACAGCAGCTCACCATCGGTGAGCAGATCCAGCGCATCGGCGCTGAGGACGATCAGCGGCTCGGTGGTGCCCGAGGTGAAGGCATTGATGCCCGGCAGCCCGGCCACGTACAAGCGAGGCACACGCGGCAGATCGATGGTGTCGGCGGCCTGGCGGGCCAGGGCGAAAAGCTGCGGAAAACTGTCTTGCGTCACCGCCAGGTGGCTGCCGGTGAGCTGCACGCGCAGCATGCGCTCCAGGCCCCATTCATTGACCTTGCGCACCAGGGTTTCGAGCCCGCCGGTCGATTGCAGGGCGTCGAGCGCCTTCTTGTCGAGCGGGTGTTCGTAGCGCTGCGGTTTGAGGCCCGACAAGCGCTTGACGTTGCTGGACATTGCGGCGCGCTTACCAGGGCTTCATCTTGCCGGCGGCCACCTGCCAGCCGTCGACCATGCTCCACACCCAGATGGCCAGGGTGGCCAGGCCACCGGTGAGCCAGATGCCCAGCACGGCGCCCACGAACATCACTGCGCCCTTCTTGAAATCATTGTTGTACGCCTGCCCCAGCCCGCTGATGAAGAACGACAGCAGCGTGGCCACCCAGGGCGTCTTGCCGGTGGGCGACACCGCGCCCATGCCGCTGCCGCTGTTGTTGTACTGGTTGGCCACCACCGGCGCGGGGGCAGCACCGCCACCCCCGCCACCCCCACCCCCACCCCCACGCACCGTGTCGACCGGGCCGGGCGCGGGCACCGGTGCGGCTGCGGCCATGGGCGCACCGCACTTGCCGCAGAAGCGGGCGCCATCGGGGTTATCGGCCCCGCACTGTGAACAGAACATCGCTCAACTCCTCTGTCAGGCCCGTGGCCCGTATGCGCTTGCGGGCATGATGCCCAGCGGGGTGCGGTGCGTCAAATGCCCGCATCGGCTTGCACATCGGCCGGGCTGACGCCCAGCTTGGCGGCGGCATCCAGGATCTCTTGCCAGGTGGTGGCGTCCACAGGCACCCCCTGGGCACTGCGGCGCTCGCGCATGGCGCGCTCGGGCTCGCCGGCGATCTGGATGCCGTCAAAACCCTCACGCACCGGTGAAGCACGGGCCCAATCGATGAAGGCCTGGGCCTCGGCCTCAAACACGTTGCGGTCGGCCAACTGGGCCGGATCGACCAGCACGCTGAACATGCCGTTGAGCACGCGCTTTTTGCTGGCATCGCCCTCACGCTGGGTGGCGCCGGCGGCCAGGGCACCGCCCAGCAATTCACACATCATGGCCAGACCAAAGCCCTTGTGGCCACCGAAAGTGAGCAGCGCACCGAACGGCGGCACCACAGTGAAACGCGGCTCTTTCGTGGGGCGGCCCTGGTCGTCGATCAGGCAATCGGGCGGCACCTGCTCACCTTTGTTCATCGCCACACGGGTCTTGCCCTGGGCGATCATGCTGGTGGCGAAGTCAAGGATCACCGGATCACGCCCGGTAAAGGGCACGCCAGCGCAGAAGGGGTTCGTGCCGAAGCGCGCATCGCCGCCGCCGAACGGCGCCACGATGGCGCGCGAGATCACGTTGACGAAGTGCATCGACACCAGCCCCGCTGCGGCGGCCTGCTCGGCCCACGCACCGATGCGCCCCAGGTGGTGCGAATTGCCCAGGGCCACGATGCAACTGCCATGCGCCTTGGCGCGCGTGATGCCCAAGGCCATGGCCTGCGCGCCGATCACCTGGCCGAAGCCGGCATTGCCATCGAGCCGCAGCAGCGCGCCACTGTCCATCAGCGTGCTGACGCTGGCATTGGGCACCAACCCGCCCTGCAGATAGGCATCGGCATAACGCGGCAGCATGCCGATGCCGTGCGAGTCGTGCCCGGTGAGGTTGGCCATGATCAGGTTGCCGGCCACGGCCGCCACCTCGTCATCGCTGCTGCCAAAACCGCGCACCAAGCGCTGCATGGCGGTTTGCAGGCGGGCCAGGGGAATCAGGTGGGTGTCGCTCATGGTGGGTGGCTTTTGTAGAGGGGATGAATCGGTGCGGGGCCGGGCCGGGCGCGTGGGCCAGCTGCGGCAAGCTGACCATGCTAGACCCAAGCACGGCCCCAAAGCACCACCGACCTACCGGGAAAGCCCGGGGTACCACACCCCCACGAAGGTGCCATTTTGATGGATGACAAGCCGCGCAGCACGCCCGTATGCTTTGGCAACGACCTGCCGATGAAAACTGCGGCGCACTAAAACACAACACACCCCATGAAAATTGCCAAAGAACACCTGGCGCAGTTTCGGGTTGCCAAGACCTATCCGCCAGACCAAAAAGGGGCAAAACGATTTGCACTGCCCTATGGCGATGATTTGGTCTGCGTCAGGCATCGCCTGAATGAAACCGGAACCATGCGGCACACCACCGTTGAATTGCGAATCGAGTCGACACCCGTGGTCTCTCGCCAG
>JANOAQ010000726.1:0-3579 GCA_031411195.1 Burkholderiaceae bacterium
AGCAGCAGCGCGCGCTGCTCTTGGAGTGGTGGAAGCGCGATGGGCATGCAGACGATGGCACCCTGGCCAATGTTCAACATGGAGCTACTGGCGCCAGTCGCCGCCGCCTCAATGACGCTGCGGGCGGCCGAGCCTCCAACAAAGTGTGCCAAGAACGTGGGCTCACAGCGATCGGCCATCACGCGGAGGCGGTAGAGCTTGTCGCACAGCAGCAGCTTCTCGTAGTCGCGCTCGACGACGGCGACGCTACCGACCAGATCGCGAGTGTTTGCGCGGGACACGAGGACATCGCCTCGACAAATGGCCAGATCGGGAAGTGGTTCCAGATCTTCCGGAAGCGCTTTGTTCTCGTCGGCATTAAAGCTACCGCCATTGACGCAGCCGACCTTCAGCACGCCCCACTGTCCGGGGTTGGCCGGGAAGTTCTCGCACTGCGGGCTCCAACCTTGTTCGATGGACAACAGAAGCCGCTTAATCGGCAAGACCTCCCAATGTGCCGGCACAGGCCCCAGCCATCCAACCCCGCTGTCCTTGTACCGCTCGTACCGCCGCAGTGTCATGCCGACTCCGAGTCCAGCGTGGCCAGCAGGCCCTGGATGCGGTCGGTGACTTGGCGCAGTTCTGCGTCGATCACCGCCAGGGGCCGCGACGGTTCGAAAACGTAGAAGTGCCGGTTGAACGGAATCTCATAGCCGACCTTGGTCTTCTCCGGGTCGATCCATCCGTCGGGTGCATGGGGTTTGACTTCGCGGTCGAAGTAGGTTTGCACGTCTTCGGACAGCGGCACGTTCTCGGTGTCGCGCAGCGCGGCGTCGGGCTGTAGCTTGCCTTTCTGCTTGCCCTTCTCGCCGACAACAGGCCGGCCATCGGCATCACGCAAGGGGCGCTCGACGGTGATGCTGCAGTAGCCGAAGTCTTCGTTGCGGAAGATGCGCGACAGCGGCACCCGCTTGAGTTTGCCGCCGGCCGGTGCGGTGGGCATTGGCGTGCCCGCCGGCACGACCTCGGTGCCGACTGTCTTGCCTTGGGTGTCGATAAGCGTCACCAACTCTGCTTCAACAAAGCCGCCGAACAGGCGCGTGACGTCGGCGATGTGCGTCTCGCTCATCTCCTTGCGCTTGGAGCCCAGGCTCTTGCGCATCTTCTGCCAAAAGCTGCTGGCGTCGATGAGCTGCACCTTGCCCTTGCGGTGCGCTTGCTTCCGGTTGCTCAGCACCCACACGTAGGTGGCGATGCCGGTGTTGTAGAACATGTCGGTCGGCAGGCCGATGATGGCCTCCACCAAGTCGTTCTCCAGCACATAGCGGCGGATTTCGCTTTCGCCGCTGCCGGCGCCGCCGGTGAACAGCGGCGAGCCGTTGAGCACGATGCCGAAGCGGCTGCCGCCGTCATTGGCCGGGCGCATCTTGCTCAGCAGGTGCAACAGGAACAGCAGCGAGCCGTCGGACACGCGGGGCAGGCCGGGGCCGAAGCGGCCGCTGTAGCCGCGCTTCTCGTACTCGTCGCGGATGGCTTTTTCGATCTTCTTCCACTCCACGCCGAAGGGCGGGTTCGACAGCATGTAGTCGAACAGCTTGCCCAGCAGACCGTCATCCGACAGGGTGTTGCCGAGCACGATGTTGCTGATGTCCTGCCCGCGGATCAGCATGTCTGCCTTGCAGATGGCGTAGGACTCGGGGTTGAGTTCCTGCCCGAACAGCGTGAGCCGCGCCTTGGGGTTCAACTCGGCCAGGTACTCGGCGGCCACTGACAGCATGCCGCCGGTGCCGCCGGTCGGGTCGTACAAGGTGCGCACCACGCCGGGCTTGCTGAGCGCGTCGTTGTCTTCGACGAACAGCAGGTCGACCATCAGACGGATCACCTCGCGCGGGGTGAAGTGTTCGCCAGCGGTCTCGTTGCTGATTTCAGCGAACTTGCGGATCAGCTCCTCGAAGACCGCGCCCATCTTCGTGTTGCCCACGGCCTTGGGGTGCAGGTCCACCTGCGCGAAGCGCTCCGTCACCTGGTACAGCAGCCCGGCCTTGGCCAGGCGCTCGATCTGCACGTAGAAGTCGAAGCACTCGAAGATGTCGCGCACGGCCGGCGAGAACGCATGGATGTAGGCGTAGAGGTTCTCTTTGATGTGGTCGGCATCGCCGATCAGCTTCTTCACGTCCAGCGCCGACGTGTTGAAGAACATCTGGCCGCTGGCGCGCAGCAGGAAGGGCTCGGGGTTGACGCCGAGCTTCAGGCGCTTGGCCTGTTCGGCCAGCACGGCGGGCTTGGTGGCTTCGAGCACGCAGTCGAGCCGGCGCAGCACGGTGAAGGGCAGTATCACCTTGCCATTCTCCGATTGCTTGTAGTCGCCGCGCAGCAGGTCGGCGACCGACCAGATGAAGGCGGAGAGGGCAGGTTGGTTCATCCGGGAAGGATAGCTGGCGGGTTGGATGGGCTCGCCGCCGAAGCCAGTCGACACTCTTCGAACTCTGTCATGACCACCGGGCCGGCCAGAGGATCTCTTTCGCAAGCTCGTTCATCGAGGAGGCTTTGCTGGCTTGAATACCGGCAGTCTGTCGATCACGGCCGCTTCTCCGTCGAATTTCAGCCAGACGATTCCGGCCTGTTCCGCGGCTTCAAAGATCAACGCCAGGTCGGTCTCTGAGGGGAGGCTGTACCGTGGTGCGCCCACGAACACCAAACCGCCAAAGGCGGTGGGGTAGGCGTTGACCGAAAGCTCATCGTCGAGCAGCTTCTGGCGGGTGGCCGGCGTCAGGTGCGACAGCGATAGCGCGGCCAGCGGCTCCGCCTGTTCTCGCAGACGGGCAATGAGGTTGCGGTCCATGTTGAGCCCTCCGTGCCTCTCGGATTCGTGCAATGTGGAAGATCATCCGTGGTGCGATTGGCATCATATGGCCACCATGGGCCGATGCCAATTACATCGCCCAAGCACGGGAACGATCCGGTGCTTGTTGCGCTTGGCACAGCCATTCGCCGGTGTCGGGCGGCGAAAGGGATCTCCCAGGAAGAACTTGCGCACCGCAGTGCAGTTGATCGCTCGTACATGAGCAGCATCGAGCGCGGAGGACAGAATCCGGGAATCATGTCCGTGGTTCGCATTGCGCGCGCCATGGACGTGACGATGACGGAGCTCATGGCCGAAGCCGAGTTGTAGCCGCGCGCAGCTGGGCCGGCGCCATCAGCCCGTCGCAACATCGACCAGTGCAAACATGCAGGTCAGTTTGGATGCAACGGCTCCACCGCAGAGCAAGTTCAACCTGGCTTACCGCGCCAGCTTCGCTACCCTCGCCGGTGAAAACTCCCCAACGCCCGGCTGAGCAGCACGCTGACCACCAGCGGCACGCAAGGCATCACCAACGGGTGCAAAGTGACCGGCACGACGAACCCAAGCACCGTGGCGCACGCCGTCACGATCGCGCCACATGCATACAGCGCAAAGAGCTCGGGGTCGTGCTGCAGAAACTCCTTGGCCTTGATGATCCGAACGAAGTAGCCGTCGATCATCACCGCAGCTGTGAAGGCCAGCAGCCAGGGCAACCATTCCAGCAGCGTCGCCAAACGGAAGCTCGCCAGCAGCAACAG
>JANOAQ010000727.1:0-21544 GCA_031411195.1 Burkholderiaceae bacterium
CTGGATGAACTGCGCCGCCTGTCGGGTGGCAAGCCGGTGGGTTTCAAGCTGTGCATCGGCCACCCCTGGGAGTGGTTTGCCATGGTCAAGGCCATGATGGAGACCGACCTGCTGCCCGACTTCATCGTGGTCGACGGGGCCGAAGGCGGCACCGGCGCGGCCCCGCTGGAATTTACCGACCACGTGGGCGCGCCGCTGCAGGAAGGCCTGCGTCTGGTGCACAACACTTTGGTGGGCGTCAACTTGCGCCAGCGCATCCGCATCGGCTGCGCCGGCAAGATCGTCAGCGCCTTCGACATTGCACGCGCCATGGCGCTGGGCGCCGATTGGTGCAACTCGGCGCGGGGCTTCATGTTCTCGCTGGGCTGCATCCAGGCCCAGCATTGCCACACCGGCGCCTGCCCCACCGGCGTGGCCACGCAAGACCCGGTGCGCCAGCAGGCCCTGGTGGTGCCCGACAAGATCTCGCGGGTGGCGAGCTTTCACCAGCAGACGCTGGAAGCCCTGCGCGAGCTGGTGCAGGCCGCCGGCCTGAGCCACCCCAACCAGATCAGTGCGGCCCACATCGTGCGCCGCATGGCCGATACCGAAGTACGCCTGCTGGCCAACCTGCTGAGCACCGTGGCGCCCGGTGCGCTGCTGGCGGCCGAGCGCGGCCAGATCGACTGGCCACACCGTGTCTTTGCCACCTATTGGCCGCTGGCCCGCAGCGACAGTTTCCAGCCGCGCACGGGGATGGCCGACGGGGCAGCCAGTGCACCACCCGTAGCGCCGGCCAGGCCGGTGATTCCGTTGGTGCCCGCCTGAGCGCCCAGCGCACAGGGGCCTGATCAGGCCTTGGGCGGCGCGGTGTCGATGAAGCTGGGCCGCGTGGCCAGCTTCTCGGACAGACGGGCCAGGTTGGCATGGTCGGCGCGCCAGTCGATGTGGGCGAAGCGAAAATCCAGGTAAGCCAGCGCACAACCCACGGCCACGTCGGCCAGGGTGAAGTGGTTGCCGTTGCACCAGGGCTTGTCGCCCAGGCCGGCGCTCATGGCCTTCAGCGCCGACACGATGCGGCTGACCTGCCGGTCGATCCAGGCCTGGCAGCGGGCCCCTTCACGCGGGCCCCAGGTGGCTTCCATGCGGGCCAGCAAGGCGGCGTCGCACAGGCCGTCGGCCGGGGCTTCCCAGGTGCGAACTTCAACCCGCTCGCGCCCCGATGGCGGAATCAGCTTGCCCACCGGCGACAGGGTGTCGACGTACTCGACGATGACGCGCGAGTCGAACACCGCCTCGCCCCCTTCCATCACCAGGCAGGGCACCTTGCCCAGCGGGTTGGACTTGAGCATGGCATCGCTGCCCCACACGTCTTCGAGCACCAGTTGGTAGTCGAGCTTCTTCTCGGCCATCACCACGCGGACCTTGCGAACGTAGGGGCTGGTGAGTGATCCGATGAGTTTCATGGTGTGCTGTTTTGGCGCCCAATTTTCGGGCGGGAAGACCGGCGAGGCCCCTGCTGAAATTCATTCTAGCCAAGCCCTGCGACAGGGGCGCCCCACGCCTGGGGTGGCATCATGCAGTGATGCTCACCCCTGCCCAGCAAGCGGCGTACGAGGCCGATGGTTTTCTGGTGCTGCCCGGTTTCAAGCCGCTCGACCAGATTGCCGCCCTGCGCGAGCGCGCCTTGCAGATCGTCGAGGCCTTCGACGCCGGCAGCCACCAGGCCGTCTTTTCGACCAGCGACCAGGCGCGGCGCGCGGCCGGTGACGAATTCCTGAGGTCGGCCGAAGGCATCCAGTGCTTCTTCGAGGAAGAGGCCTTCGATGCGCAGGGCCGGATGCGCCAGGCCAAGGCGCTGTCGATCAACAAGATCGGCCACGCCCTGCACGACCTCGACCCGGTGTTCGAACGCTTCTCGCACGGGCCCGATCTGGCCGCGCTGGCCGCCGACCTGGGTCTGCATCAGCCGCAGTTGTGGCAGTCGATGGACATCTTCAAGCAGCCGGGCATTGGCGGCGAGGTCAAGTGGCACCAGGACGCCAGCTTCTTCGACACCATGCCCAGCACCGTCACCGGCTTCTGGTTTGCGCTGGAAGACGCCACCCAGGACAACGGCTGCCTGTGGTTGCAGCCTGGCGGCCACCGCGGCCCCTTGCGTGAACGCTTCGTGCGCGAAGGCGATGCCGTGCGCATGGATGCGCTGGACGCCACGCCCTGGCCCGATACCCGCAGCGCCGTGCCGGTGGAGGTGGCAGCGGGCACACTGGTGTGCTTCAGCGGCCTGCTGCCGCACTGGAGCGCGCCCAACCGGTCCGCGCGCTCGCGCCATGCCTACACGCTGCATGCCACCGACGGCACGGCGGCTTACGCACCGCACAACTGGCTGCAGCGCCAGCGCCTGCCCTTGCGTGGGTTTTGATCCGGCCCGCCGCCGCGTTAACCTCTCGCACCCGATTTGTCTGGAGTTGCCCGCCATGCACCGCCTACCCCGCCTCTTGCTGCTCACCCTGGCCCTGGCCGCCGGCCTGGCCACCGCCGTCCACGCCCAGGCGCCCGACTGGAAAAAGATCCGCATCGGCGTGGAAGGCGCCTACCCGCCCTTCAGCGAGGTGGGGCCCGATGGCAAGCTGAAGGGCTTCGACATCGACATCGCGATGGCCCTGTGTACCCAGATGAAGGCCGAATGCACCCTGGTGCCGCAAGAGTGGGACGGCATCATCCCGGCCCTGCAATCGCGCAAGTTCGACGCCATCATCGCGTCGATGGCCATCACCGAAGAGCGGCTCAAGGTCGTCAACTTCACCGCCAAGTACTACAACACGCCCAGTCGCCTGGTGGCCAAGGCGGGGGCCAAGCTGGAGCCCAGCGCCGCCGGCTTGAAGGGCAAGCGCATCGGCGTGCAGCGCAGCACCATTCAAGACCGCTTTGCCACTGCCACCTTCACCCAGAGCGAGATCGTGCGCTATGCCAAGGCCGACGAGGCCTACCTCGACCTGGCCGCTGGCCGGGTGGACGTGATGCTGGCCGACACCCTGGCCATCGACGGCGGGTTTCTGAAGAAGCCGCAGGGCAAGGGCTTCGCCTTCTTCGGACCCGACTACGACGACCCCAAATTCTTCGGCACCGGCTCGGGCATCGCCGTGCGCAAGGCCGATGCCGCGCTGCAGGCCAGGTTCAACGCTGCCATCCCGGCTATCCGCGCCAACGGCGTCTACAAGAAGATCAACGACAAGTACTTCGACTTCGACGTCTACGGCAAGTGATGCCCCGTTGCCGTTTGTCGATGTGCTGATCTGATGCTGCACGGCTACGCCCTCAGCCTGCTCGAAGGCGCGGCGCTCACATTATCGGTGGCGGCGCTGTCGCTGGTCATCGCGCTGGCCCTGGGCCTGGCCGGTGCGGTGGCCAAGCTGTCGCGCTCGCGGCTGGCGCGCGGGGTGGCCCAGGTCTACACCACGCTGGTCCGCGCGGTGCCCGATCTGGTGCTGATGCTGCTGGTCTTCTACGGCGGGCAGATGGCCATCAACGACCTGGCCGAGCGCCTGGGCTGGGGTTTCGTCGACATCGACCCCTACGTGGCCGGCGTGTGCACCATCGGCTTCATCTTTGGCGCCTACTTCACCGAAGTGCTGCGCGGCGCTTTCCTCGCGGTGCCTGCCGGCCAGGGCGAAGCGGCGGTGGCCTTTGGCTTCAGCCGCACGCAGGTGCTGTGGCGCATCGTCGGACCGCAGATGCTGCGCCATGCGCTGCCGGGCCTGAGCAACAACTGGCTGGTGATGGTCAAGGCTACCGCCATCGTGTCGGTGATCGGCCTGTCCGACCTGATGAACCGCGCCGCCCAGGCAGCGGGCACCACGCGTGAGCCTTTCCTGTTCTACGGCGCGGTGGCCCTGATGTACCTGGCCTTCACGTCCTTGTCGGAGCTGGGTTTTGCCTGGGCTGCCCGCCGCCTCGACATCGGCACCCGCAGGGCCGCGCTGTGAACCTGCAGGTGATGTGGCACAGCCTGCCGATGTACGCCAGCGGTGCGCTGGTCACGCTGCAATTGCTGGGCCTGGCACTGGTGCTGGGGCTGGCGGCGGCCCTACCGCTGGCGGTGCTGCGCAGCCTGCCCTCGGCCTGGGCCTGGCGGCCGGTCTGGGCCTTCACCTATGTGATCCGCGGCACGCCGCTGCTGGTGCAGTTGTTCCTGCTGTACTACGGCCTGGCGCAGTTCGATACGGTGCGCGACAGCTTTGCGTGGCCGTGGCTCAAATCAGCCTGGTTCTGCGCGGTGGTGGCCTTTGCCATCAACACCTGCGCCTACACCACCGAGATCTTGCACGGGGCGATGAAGGCCGTGCCCGCCGGCGAGGTGGAAGCCGCGCGTGCCATCGGCATGGGCCGCTGGCTGACCTTGCGCCGCATCGTGCTGCCCTCGGCCTGCCGGCGCAGCCTGCCGGCGTACAGCAACGAGGTGGTGCTGATGCTGCACGGCACCGCACTGGCCAGCGTGGTCACCCTGCACGATCTGACGGGCGTGGCGCGCGAGGTCAACTCCATCCACTACCTGCCCTTCGAGGCCTTCATCACCGCGGCGCTGTGCTACTTGGCCATCACCGTGGTGCTGGTGGGCGCTTTTCACCTGGCCGAACGGCGCTGGCTGCGGCCCTTGTCGCACCGTGCCTGAGCCCGTCTCGCCTGCTCTGGCCGCCCGCCCTGCCTGCACCTTGCGGCCCCAAACCTGAACCAACTGGACCATGCCCCACACCGTACGCATCCCCGGCCGCCGCTTCCTGCAATCACCCGGCCCCTCGCCGGTGCCCGACGAGGTGCTGCACGCCATGTCGCGCCAGCCCATGGACATGGGCGACCCTCGGGTGGACGCCACCATCGCCGCGTGTGAAGACGGCCTGCGCCGCCTGCTGAACACCACCGCCGCCGAGGTGTTCTTCTATGCCACCAACGGCCATGGCGCCTGGGAGGTGGTGGTCGAGAACCTGCTGCCACCGGGCAGCACGGTGCTGATCCCCGGCACCGGCCACTTCAGTGAGAGCTGGGCCGTGCAGACCGAAGCCCTGGGCCGCCAGGTGGTGCGCACGCCCTGGCACATGGGCTGGCCGATCAATGTCGACGACGTGGCTCAGGCGCTGCGTGACGACCCGCAGCACCACATCGTGGCGGTGTTCGCGGTGCATACCGACACCGCCAGCGGCATCACCAGTGACCTGCACGCCCTGCGCGACGCGATGGCCGCCACCGGCCACCCGGCCCTGCTGGTGGTCGATGCGGTGGCATCGGCCGGCTGCGCGCCCGTGGACATGGACGGCCTGGGCGCCAACGTGGTGCTGGGCGCCAGCCAGAAGGGCCTGATGACCCCGCCGGGCATCGGCTGGGTGGCGGTGGATGCCAAAGCCGCCGCCGTGGCCGAGCGCAACCCCGCGCCGCGCTTCTACTGGGACTGGCGCCTGCGCCAAAGCCCGCTGAGCTACCGCAAGTTCTGCGGCACGCCGCCGCAAACCCTGCTGGCCGGCCTGGCCGCCGCCTTCGGCCTGATCGAGCAGGAAGGTCTGACCGAAGTGCACGCCCGCCACCACCGCCTGGCCGCTGCGGTGCAGGCGGCAGTGGCCGGCTGGGCCGAGGGCGGCGCGCTGGGCTTCTTTGCACACGAGCCGAGCACGCGCTCGGTGTCGGTCACCACCATCACCGTGCCTGATGGCACCGATGTGGACGCCCTGCGCGAGGTGGCCCGCAACCGCTTTGGCGTGTCGTTGGCCGGTGGCCTGGGGCCGCTGCAGGGCATGGCCTTTCGCATCGGCCACCTGGGCGACAGCAATGCCGCCACCATCCTGGGCTGCCTGGGTGCGGTAGAAGCCGCCCTGCGAGTGCAAGGCATCCCCATCGGGCCCGACGGCTTGCGCCGGGCCATCGACAGCCTGGTGGCCGACGGTGGCTGAGCCCATGCGCCCCCTTGCCCTCGTGGCGCTGCTGGTGCTGGCTCTGCTGTCGGGCATCGCCCGGGCGGCTGATGGCCCGCTGGTGGTGGGCTCCAAACGCTTCACCGAGTCCTACATCCTGGGCGAGGTGGTGGCGCAGGCGGCCAAACCCCACACCGCCGTGCAGCACCGCCAGGGCCTGGGCAACACGGCGGTGGTGCTGGGGGCGTTGAAGGCCGGTTCCATCGACGTCTACCCCGAGTACCTGGGCACCATCGACGCCGAGATCCTGAAGAACCCGCAGCCCACCGACCTGGCCACCCTGCAGCGCCAACTGGCCACGCAGGGGCTGGGGGTGGGCGTGCCGCTGGGCTTTCAAAACACCTATGCCCTGGCGATGACGGCCGATCGGGCCCAGGCCCTGGGCGTGCGCCGCATCAGTGATCTGGCCCGCCACCCTGAGCTGGTGACGGCCTTGTCGCATGAGTTTCTCGGCCGCGCCGATGGTTGGCCCGGTTTGGCGGCGCGCTACCGGCTGGCGCAGCGGCCCAGCGGCATCGACCACGGCCTGGCGCTGGACAACCTGGCTGCAGGCCGCATCGCAGTGACCGACATCTATTCGACCGACGCCAAGATCGCCGCGCTGGGCCTGGTGGTGCTGGAAGACGATGCCGCGTACTTTCCGCGCTATGACGCCGTGCTGCTTTACCGGCTGGATGCGCCCACCCGTGCACCCGCCGCCTGGGCCGCCATCCAGGCCTTGCAGGGCCGCATCGACGCGGCCACCATGATCCGCATGAACGGCGATGCCGAACTGCGCGGCCAGACCTTTGCCACCATTGCGCAGAACTTTCTGGCCACGGGCGCACGGGCGGTGGCGCCTGCGCAGTCCAGCAGCATCTGGGGCCGGCTGGTGGCCGACGACCTGTGCCGCCTGACGCTGCAGCACCTGATGCTGGTGGTTGTTGCGCTGGCCGTGGCGGTGCTGGTGGGCGTACCCCTGGGCATGCTGGCCGCCGAGCGGCCCGCCTTCGAGCAGCCGGTGATGGCGGTGGTGGGTGTGCTGCAGACGGTGCCCTCGCTGGCGCTGCTGGCCTTGTTGATCCCGTTGCTGGGCCGCATCGGCACCGCGCCGGCCCTGGTGGCGCTGTCGCTGTACGCGCTGCTGCCCATCGTGCGCAACGTCACCACCGGCCTGCGCCAGGTACCGCAGGGCCTGCGCGAAGCCGCGGTGTCCTTGGCGTTGACGCGGGCGCAGCGCTGGCGCCACATCGAGCTGCCGCTGGCCCTGCCGGTGATCGTGGCCGGCATCAAGACGGCGGCGGTCATCACCGTGGGCACGGCTACCATCGCGGCCTTCATCGGCGCCGGCGGCTACGGTGAGCGCATCGCCACCGGGCTGGCCCTGAACGACCACGCCACCCTGGTGGCTGGCGCCTTGCCCGCAGCGGCCATGGCCCTGCTGACCCAGGCCGCTTTTGAGTGGCTGGAGCGGCGCCTGGTGCGGCGAGGCGCCCCTGTCAGCGAAACCCGGCGATGAACGGCCCATTGCCCGGCAGCGGCCTGGGCCTGGGTCTGCAGTGGATCGCATCGCATCCCATCGCCTACCCGGCGCTGGAGGTGATGCACATCGTCGGCATCGCACTGCTGCTGGGCAGCCTGGTGCTGCTTGATCTGCGGGTGTGGGGCCTGGCACCTGAGCTGCCGCTGCGGCCGCTGGCCCGGCTGTCGTTGTGGGTGACGGCGGTCGGCTTCGGCCTGCTGGCCTGCAGTGGCGTGTTGATGTTTGCGACCCAGGCCACCGAGCTGCTGTCCAACCGCGCCTTTGTCATCAAGCTGCTGATCATCCATCTTGCCGGCCTGAACGCGGCCTGGTTCCACGGGCGCGGCAGCCTGCTGCGTGGCGACGGCCAGGCCCGCGCGCAGACCGTGTTGTCGCTGGGGCTTTGGCTGGGTGCCATCATCTGCGGCCGCTGGATCGCCTACCTCTGAAAGCCCCCATGCAACGCCGCCTGCTCATCTCGACGCCCTTGCTCATCGGCCTGCCCTTCAGCCTGCCTGCCTGGGCCCACCACGGCTGGAGCAGTTTCGACCAGGCCCGCCCGCTCTACCTGGAGGGCACGGTCGCCCAGGCGGCCTGGCGCAACCCGCACGTCGAACTCAAGCTCGATCTGCCCGCTGCCGGCCTGCAGCTGCCGGCCGACCTGGCCAGCCGCAAGCTGCCGGCGCAAAGCGCGCCGGTGGACGGCCCGGCGCTGTTGAAGGCCGCGCAGTTGCCCAGCCGCAAAGACCGCCGCTGGGAGATTGAACTGGCGCCGCTGTCGCGCATGCAGGCCTGGGGCGTGCCCGAGATCAAGCCCGGCGATTCTGTGGCCCTGCTGGGCTTCACCCTCACCGGCGAAAAGGGCGAGGCCGTCTTGCGGGTCGAATACCTGTTTGCCGGTGGGAAGGTCTACGGCCTGCGCTCATCTCCAGTGTGACGGCGGGCTCTGTGTGACGACGTGCGCATGACGATGCCGGCCTCTCGGCGTGCCCTGCTGGCCGCAGGCGCCGCACTGGCCTTGCCGTTGCCCCCGACCTTGGCAACGGCGGGCACGGTGGGCGGCGCCACCGCGCCACCCGGCCTGGGCAGCAGCCTGGCTGCCGGCGGCGTGTTGATGTTTCGGCACGCCCTGGCGCCCGGTACCTTCGACCCACCCGGCTTCAGGCTGGGCGACTGCGCCACGCAACGCAATCTCAGCGACGAAGGCCGGGGCCAGGCACGCCAGATCGGTGCCTGGTTCAAAGCCCGGCAGTGGCAGCCCTCGCGGGTGCGCACCAGCCCCTGGTGCCGCTGCGTCGAAACCGCCCGCCTGGCCTTTGGCGAGCGGGTCGAAGTTTGGCCAGCCCTGGGCTCGCCGCGCGCGGGTGACGAGCCGGCCAATGCCCTGGCCCTGGCCGAGTTGCGCGCGGGCATGGCAACCGTCGTCAAGCGTCAGGCCGGCTTCGAGGTGTGGGTGACCCACCAGTTCATCTTCAGCGCCCTGCTGGGCGAAGGCGCCGGCTCGGGCGACGCCGTGCTGCTGGGGCTGAGCCCGGAGGGCGCACCGCAGGTCTTGCACCGGTTGAGCGGCCTGACCACCTGAAGCCACGCACTGCGGCGTGCTGCGGCACGCCCGGGTGCTGTGTTGGAGGTGGTGGTGGCGCCGTGGTGGCCCTAGCGCAGCGCTGGCAGGGCCGAAAAAAAGGCCACCAGCCGGCCGGCATCCAGCTGCCCGGCCTGTCGCACACCGCTGCACACGTCCAGGCCATAGGGCCGCACGGCGGCCACCGCCTGCGCCACATTGCCGCCATGCAGGCCACCGGCCAGGTAAAGCGGCTTGCCCAGCGCGGCCACCGCAGCGCGGATGCGCCCGCTCAGTGCCCAGTCGTGGGTGCGCCCGGTGCCGCCCAGCTCTTTCACCAAGGCCGCCGGGTTGCCCGAATCGAGCAGGATGGCGTCCACCCACGGCGCGGCAGCCACCGCCTGGTCGATGCTGGCCTCGCCCATCACATGAACCACCTGCACCAGGCGCACGCCGGGCAGGGCCGCGCGCAAGCGGGCCAGTTCAACGGTGGGCAGGTGGTCAACCAGTTGCAGGGTAGTGGTGCAGCAGCGCAGGTGCTGGGCCACGATGGCCTCGGCCGAGGTGTGGCTGGTGAGCAGGAAGGTCTGCACATCGGGCCGCCGCTGCGCCACGTGCGCGGCGATGGCGGTGATCAGGGCTTCGTCGATCACGCCCGGCCCGCTGGGCATGGCCGACACCAGGCCCAGGGCATGGGCACCGGCGGCCAGGGCCGCATCGGCCTCGGCCAGGCTACCGATGCAGCAGACCTTGACCTGGGGACGGGCGGGAGAAAATTCTTGGGGGTTCGGCGGCACGATTGACCTCGGTGGCGTCCACGACGCCACCGATTTTTCCATGCTGCCCGGCCGACCGGTTTCACCGGCAAGGGCCATGCCGCAGAACCAGCAACGGGGCGCGCGTTGCCACGCGCCCCGGCGCTTACGTCAGCGGCGTGGGTTCGCCGCCTTCGTCGGCAGGCACGGCAAAGCCGTCCTTGAGGATCGAGGGCTCCGACGTCTCGTCACTGCCACTCAGGCTGAGCAGGTAACTGACGAAGGCCGCAGTGCCGAGCCCGGCACTGTCGGGCACTTCGTTGCTGACCACGGGCGGGGGCAGGGTGCCGTCGTCGTCGTTGTCACCCCAACAGCCGGCCAGGGTCAGGGTGGCGGCCAGCGCGGCGGCGGCCAAGAGTGTGCGTTGCAGCATCATCGTGCGGCCCTCACGGATAGACCGTGCCAGGGGCAGCGGTCGGATTCAGATTGCCTGGCAGCGGGGTGGTCAGGTACGGGAAGGTGACACCGAAGTTGGCCGCCGTCTTGCGCACGCCATCGGTCAGGGCCAGGCCGCCGGCGGGTGCATCGGCCGGCTTGCAGCCGACCTTCAGCGTGTCGGCGGGCCCGGTCAGCACACACAGCGCACCCATGGCCACGCGCAGTGACAGGTCCACCACGTCGTCGGCCGGACGGCGGCCGTTCGGGAAGCCGGCGTTGTCGCCAGCGGCCACGCCCAGCGGGTTTTGCGCACCCGGCGCAGTCACCGCGATCGACGTATTCAGCCGCAGCATGTCGGCCAGCACCACCGTGGTCGGCTGGTTCACGCCGCTGATGCCCTTGAGGAAGACGTTCACCAGGTCAGTGCGCGGAAAGTTGGTGGGCGCCAGCGCGGTGGGGAACAGCGTCTGGATCAGCGCCGGCAGCACCGGATTGGTGACGTAGTCGGCGAAGGCGGCGGCATCGTTCTTCGGCTTGGAGGCGTTGAACTTGTCCTTGTCGTCGATGCCGATGACCAGCTCGTTGACCAGCGGCATGCCCAGGCGCGACACCTGGGTCCAGGCGCCGCCGCTGCGCGCAACCTTGCCCAGGCCCGTGGTCGGCGCACCGTCCAGCAAGCGGCCCTGGCGCAGGCTGGCCGTGGTGTAGGCGCCGATCACCGGGTCGGTGCCGGCGGTCAAACAGGCGATGGGCAGTTCCATCGCCAGGGTGCTGACGTTCTTGCCTTCCAGGTCGTTGTTGTTGCCGCCCACCTCGGCGCCCAGCGGGTTGAGGTTGAACAGGTCGAAGGCGCGGCCCACCGCAATGTAGAAGGGCTCCTTGCGCTGGCCGACGAACACGCGGCCCGGGGTCGCGCAACCCGGAATGGTCACGTCGTAGACGTGCTGGGCGGCATAGGTGGCGTAGCCCGTCGGGCTGCCGAAGGACTTGTCGCCGATGTTGTCCACCGGCTTGTCGAACACGCTGCCACCGCCCACGGCATTGACCACGCTGCTGCGCGCGGTGCGGCGGCCGTTGCGCAGCACGTCGATGGTGAAGGTTTCACGCACATTCAGCGCGGCCGGGTTGACGCCCGAGATCACGCCGCTGTTGATCAGCGGGATCTTCACGGCCTTGCCACCCACCGTCAGGGCGGTGGCCTTGGAGGTGTTGGTGAAGCGGAACTGGAAGGTGATGTCCTCGACCGCATCGCCGTTGTTGTCGATGTGGATTTCGTACAGCCCCTCGGGACTGAACATGTGGAAGTTGGGCCCGCCTTGCGGATCCTGGAAGGGCATGTAGTTGGCCAGGACGGTGACGAAGTTCTGCCGGCCCGTTTCATAGCTGCGAAACATGTACAGGTCGGTCGCATCGAGCTTGGGCGCGCCGGCGATGTAGGGCCCTTCGCGGTGGCTCGACGCGTGTGCTGCGGGCACCGCAGCGACCAGCAAGACAGCCGTTGCGAGGCTCAGCGTGCCGATGGCTCGGCTCAAGCGCGTGGGGGTAAGGGGGCAAGACTTCATGGGCGACTCCGGACATCGGGGGTGGACAAACTCTGCAGTGGTACCCGCAAACGGGCAGCCACCGTGAACCTGTGGATCGCTCAAGAATGCGAACGATTCCGGCCCGACCGTAATTTGAAATCCGCACACGCACCGTTCGGTGTCGCACCTTCACACCAACTGTCGGCCCTGCCTTGCCACCGCCCCGGGGCCGTGCCGGTCGCTTGAGGCGGCTTGGGGCTCAGGGCAGCAGCGTCGCGATCACCAGCGGCCCGATGGGCGGCGCATGGTCGCCCACGCGCATGGCCGCCTGCACCGCCTGCACCGCTGCCTCGCCGCTGCGCGCATCCACCGCATGCACCCACGCCAGTGCCTGGCCGGCCTGCACCGCAGTGCCCAGCCCCAGCACCCGGTTCAAACCCACGCGCGGGTCGATGGCAACGGCGCTGCGCCGCCGCCCGCCGCCCAGCGCCACCACGGCCAGACCCAGGGCGCGGGTGTCGATGCGCGCCAGCACGCCGCTGCGCGGGGCGGGCACGGGCAGCAGCACCGGTGCGGCAGGTAACTGCGCATCGGCCAGCACATCGGCGGGGCCGCCCAGGCCGGCCACCATGCGGGCAAAGTGCTCGGCAGCGCGGCCACCGCCCAATGCCGCCTCGGCCATCGCTTGGCCGGCTTGCACGCTGGGCGCCAGGCCGGCGCCGTGCAGCATCTGCGCGGCCAGGGCCAGGGTCAGTTCCAGCAGGCGCGGCTCGCGTTCGGCGCCGGTCAGGAAGGCCACGCTCTCGGCCACTTCCAGCGCATTGCCGGCGCTGTGGCCCAGCACCTGGTTCATGTCGGTGATCAGCGCGCGGCAGGGCAGGCCGGCGCCGGCGGCCACGTCCACCAGGCTGCGGGCCAGGGCCCGCGCTTCGGCCAGGTCGGTCATGAAAGCGCCGTTGCCCAGCTTGACGTCCATCACCAGGCTGCCCAGCCCGGCGGCCAACTTCTTGCTGAGGATGCTGGCGGTGATCAGCGGCACCGATTCGACCGTGGCCGTCACGTCGCGGATGGCGTAGAGCCGGCGGTCGGCCGGGGCCAGATCGGCGCTGGCGCCGACGATGGCGCAGCCGGCGCTGCGCAGCACCGCCAGCAGTTGCTCGCGCGGTGGATCGATGCAGTAGCCGGGCAGGGCGGCCAGCTTGTCGAGCGTGCCGCCGGTGTGGCCCAGGCCCCGCCCGCTGACCATCGGCACCACGCCGCCGCAGGCCGCCACGATGGGCGCCAGCACCAGGCTCACCTTGTCGCCCACCCCGCCGGTGGAATGTTTGTCGAGCACCGGGCCGTGCAGCCCGGCATCGGCCCACTGCAGCACCTGGCCCGAACGCGTCATCGCCCGCGTCAGCGCCACACACTGCGCCGGGCCCAGGCCGCGCAGCACGATGGCCATGGCCAGCGCGGCGGCCTGGCTGTCGCTCCACTCACCCGTTACCAGCCCCTGCACGAAATCGTCGATCTGTGCGGTGCTCAGCGCACCGCCGTCGCGCTGGGTGCGGATGGTTTCGGCCGGCAGCACGTGTGGCCGATCAGTAGGTGCCGGTGGCGCTGTTGTTGCCCGGCCCGGTGCCCGCCAGCACCGCTTCAATGTCGCCCAGCAGGCCACTGGCACCAAAGCGCAGGCGCTGCGGGTTGGCCGCATCGGCGCCCAGAATCTCGCGCACCAGCGCGATGTAGATCCCCGCATCGGCCACCGTGCGGATGCCACCCGACGCCTTGAAGCCCACTGCCGCGCCGCGCGGGTGGTCAGCGATGGCCTGCAGCATCACGCGGGCCGCGTCGGGCGTGGCGCCGGTGCGGGTCTTGCCGGTGCTGGTCTTCAGGAAATCGACGCCGGCGTCCAGCCCGATGAGGCTGGCCTGGGCGATCAGGGCCGGCGTGGCCAGGTCGCCCGATTCGAGGATGAGTTTGAGCGTCTTGCCCGGGCAGGCGGCGCGCACCGCTACCACCACGGCCGTGGCGCCGGCCACGTCACCGGCCATCAAGCCGCGCCAGGGCAGCACCAGGTCTACCTCGTCCGCGCCGGCTTCGACGATGGCGCTGGCATCGGCCACGGCGGCGGCCACATCGAGCCCGCCTGCAGGGAAATTGGCCACGGCCGCCACGCGCACACCGGCGGGCGCAGCAGCCCTGGCCGCCGCCACGAAGCGCGGCCACACGCACAGTGCGGCGGGCCGGCCTGCGGGGCCGGCGGCCTTGGCGCCCAGGGCGGCAATGGCCGCGTCATCGTCGCCATCGTTCAGGCTGGTCAGGTCGAGGCAGGCCAGCGCGGTGCGCGCGGTGTCTTGCAGGGTGTAGGTCATGGGGTCAGGGCATCACGGCGTGGGCGATCAGGTCACTTGTCTCAGCTCACTTGCGCACCACGGCATCACCCGGCGCGTAGTCGGCGATCTTGATCGGGCTGTGGCGGGTGATGTAGGCGCGCAGCACATCGGCATCGTTGAAACCGGTGTTGATGTAGCCGGGGTGGTTGGCCAGCTTGGGGTAGCCATCACCGCCGATGGCGGTGAAGTTGTTGACCGACAGCCGGTAGAGGCGCTGCGATTCAACCGGCTGGCCGCCCACATGCGCGTCGACGATCTTGCCACCCTCGATGCGAAGCTGCAGGCCCGCCGTCTGCGGAAAGCCGCCCGAGCCGGGCGTCATCTTGGCGGCGGCGCCCAGGTAGTCCATCAGCTCGTTGCCGTTGAGCGTCACCACGCCCACCGTGTTGCTGAAGGGCTGCACCTTCAGCACATCGCGGTAGCTGATGGCGCCGGCGGGCAATGAATCGCGCACACCACCGGCGTTGATCAGGGCCAGGTCGGCGCCGGTGCGGTCCATCATGGCGCGGGCAATCAGCACGCCCAGGTTGGTCTGCACCTTGCGCACGATGTCGCGGTCGCCATTGAGCACGCCATCGGCCGTGCCCACCGGCACCTGCAGGCGCACCTGGCCGGCATCCTGAAAGGGCTGCAGGAAGGCGCGCAGGCCGCTGTCTTGCGCAATCTCTTCGGTGTAGAGCACGCGCTTGCCATCGGGCAGGCGCTGCTTCTGGTTGACGGGGATCAGCTGGTACTTGAGCAGCTCGACCTTGCCTCCGTCGATGACGAAGTCGGCCCGGCCCACGTACTTGCCCCATTCGTGGGCCTGCACGATCCAGGCGCCGTTCTGGCGGTCGGGCGCGCAGGGCTGGCCGGGGATGTAGGCGTTGTTGCGCACGTTTTCGCTCAGCATGCACACGGGGTTCTGGCTGTGGCCACCCACCACCAGATCGAGCCCCTTCACCGCGCGTGCCATCTCCACATCGCCCGGCGCGTTGACGCCGCGGTTGCCATCGGTGTAGTGGCCCATGTGGGTGGCGGCGATCACCATGTCGGCCTGGGCGCGCAAATTGGGCACCATGTCGGCCGCTTCTTCGGCGGGCTTGCGGAAGGTGACGCCGGCGATGTTGTCGGGCAGCACCATCTTGGCGGTGTCGTCGGTGGTCAGGCCCATCACGGCGATCTTGTAGCCACCGCGCTCGAAGATGCGGTAGGGCTCGAACAGGCGCTGGCCATCGCGGCCGTAGATGTTGGCCGCCAGCAGCGGAAACTTCACCCACTGGCGCTGCTTGGCCAGCACCGCCGGGGGCTTGTCGAACTCGTGGTTGCCCACCGCGATAGCGTCGTAGCCGATGCGGTCCATGCCCTTGAAATCCGGCTCGGCGTCTTGCAGGTCGCTCTCGGGTACGCCGGTGTTCACGTCACCGCCGTCCAGCAGCAGGCTGTGGCCACCGGCGGCGGCCACCTCGGCGCGCAGCCGGTCGATCAGGGTCTTGCGCGCGGCCAGGCCGCCTTCGCCATCGGCATTGGTCCAGAAGCGGCCGTGGTGGTCGTTGGTGTGCAGGATGGTCAGCTTGAGCGGCGCACGCGGCGTGGCCGCCGGCGGGGTGGTCGAGCAGGCGCCCAGCAGGCCGGCAGCGGCCAGCAGGGACAACATCGGCAAGGGGGTGGTCAGGCGCATCGCGGCTTCTCCGGGCAGAGCGGGGCAGGTCAGCGGGCATGCTACAGCGCGAGGCCACGCAAGCATTGCCGCTCGGGCTGCCACAGTGGGCTGGTACAACCGAAGCTTCGCAGCCCCCACGCGTCAAACCCATGCCCTTGCACCGCCGACACCTGCTGGCCGCCGCCGTGGCCAACGCCGCGCCCCTGCTGGCCCGCGCCCAGGCCGCCTACCCCACGCGGCCGATCAAGCTGATTGTGGGCTACAGCCCGGGCGGCGCGGTCGACATCATTGCCCGGGCCGTGGGCCAGGTGCTGGGCCAGGCTCTGGGCCAGCAGGTGGTGGTGGACAACAAGCCCGGTGCCGGTACCAACATCGCCATGCGCGCGCTGATCGACGCCGCGCCTGACGGCCACACGCTGATGCTGACGGCCAACGCCATCGCGGCCAACCCGTCGCTTTACCAGCCCGCGCCCTTCGACCCCGCGCGCGACGTGACACCCATCGCCCAGGTGGGCCGCGTGCCGGTGGTGATCGCCGCCAACGCGCAAGGTGAGTTGGGCAGCCTGGCCAAGCTGATCAGTGCCAGCAAGGCCAAGCCGGGGGTGGTGAACTACGGTACGCCGGGCAACGGCTCGACGCCGCACCTGGCCATCGAGCTGTTCGAGCGCGCAGCCGGCATCCAACTGACCCATGTGCCCTACAAGGGTGGATCGCAGGCCATCAACGACGTGCTGGCCGGCCATATCCAGACGGTGGCCGTCAACGCGCTGGAGGTGCAGCCCCACGTCAAGGCCGGCAAGCTGCGCGTGCTGGCGGTGCTGAGCGCGGCGCGCAGCCCCATCTTTCCGGAGGCGCCCACCATCGCCGAATCGGGCTTCGCGGGCTTCGAGGCTTCGGTCTGGTACGGCTTCATCGGCCCGGTCGGTTTGCCTGCCGCCATCGCGGCCCGCCTGCATGCCGAGGTGCAGAAGGCCCTGGCGCTGCCCGAGGTACGTGATCGGCTCAGTGGCGCCGGCGGTGAGGTGCTGCCCGGCTCGATAGCGCAGTTCGCCAGCCTGCTGGCCAGTGAACGTGCGCGTTATGAAAAGCTGATTCGCGAGGCACGGATTCAGCCGGATTGATGTGGCTGGGTTGACGTTGTGGCCTGACGTTGTGGCTTGACGTTGTGGGTTGGCTGAACCGGGGCGACAAAGGCGCAGGTGGGCGCTCTGCGGTGCTTCACTGACGCGGCCGCCGCTGCGCGCCGACTGCCCTGCGGTGCTCGGCTCTGCAGTCCGTCGCAGAACTTGCTACGCGCCCTGCGGCCGCTGCGCTCGAACATCCGCGACGGGCATGTTGACGAAGCGCGCTGCGCGCGCGACTGCAAAGCCTGCGCTCCTCGGCGCGTCAGAGGCGCACCGCAGAGCGCCCACCTGCGTCTTTGCAACCACCGACCGTTGCAGTGGGACTGTCGAAAGCACCACCTCCCTTGAAGCGCGGCGGGTGGTGCCCAGTGGGGGGCGATTTCTGTGTCGCCGAAGCGCGCAGGGTCTGGGTAGGCGCGCACAGCGCGCTTCGTCAACCAACTCGTCGCAAGTGTTTGAACGGAGCTGGCGCAGCCAGCGCAGTGAGTTTTGCGACGCTACCCAGGCCCGAGCACTGCAGGGCAGTCGGCGCTGTGCGCCGACCGGCACAGCATGAGCCCCCACTGTGCATCGCCCGCCTCGCCGCGCCGAATCAGAAAGTGACGGGCTTTCGAAGTGCCGACAACAACGACAACGGCTACACCACCAGCGCCGGCACCACTGCCGACAGCAGCCGCGCCGCCAGCGCCGCCGTGGCATCGGCCGTGGCCAGCGTGTGCGCGTGGCTGAGGGTCTCGTCGGCCATGCCCGCGCCGTAGTTGGTCAGCATCGACAGGCCCAGCACCTTCAGCCCGGCGTGGCGCGCCAGGATGGTTTCGGGCACGGTGCTCATGCCCACGGCCTGCGCGCCCAGCAAGCGCAGCATGCGGATCTCGGCCGGCGTCTCGAACTGCGGGCCCAGCACCCAGGCGTAGATGCCTTCGTGCAGTTCGATGCCCGCCGCTTCGGCGGCCGATGCGGCCTGGTCGCGCAGGGTGCTGTCGTAGGCGTTGACCATGTCGATGAAGCGTGCGCTGCCGGGCTCGTCGTGCAGGGGCGTGCGCTGCACGATGTTGAGGTGGTCGCTGATCAGCATCAGCGATCCGGGTGGCATGCCGGTTTCCAGGCTGCCCGCTGCATTGGTCAAAAGCACCGCCTTGCAGCCTAGCGCGGCCAGGGTGCGGATGGCGCCTTTCATGCCGGCCGCGTCACCCGTTTCGTAGGCATGCTTGCGCCCGCGCAGCAGGGCCACCGGCTGGCTGCCGATGTGGCCAAGCCGCAGGCTGCCGGCATGGCCGGCCACGCCAAGCACCGGGAAGGCGGGCAACTCGGCATAGGCAATGTCGATGGGCTGGCGCACCAGCGCGGTGATGCCGTCCCAGCCCGAGCCCAGCACGATGGCCAGGGTGGGCATGAAGCCCGGCGCTGCTTGCTGGATGCGGGCCACGCTGGTGTCGATGTCGGTTTGCAGGGTCATGGGGTACCTTCGTGCTGCGCACGGCGCAGTTCGCCCTGCAGGCGGTCGCGCGGGCTCATGGGGCGCCTTTGCGCACCAGGTGGTCGGGGCCGAAGCTGGCGGGCAGCAATTGGCCGAGGGTGTAGCGGGCGGTGACGGTCTGCAGGTCGGCGGTCCAAACCGGCACATCGTCGTCGGCAAACTCGCGCAGGCGTTGACGGCAGCCGCCGCAGGGGGTGACGGGCTGCGGCGCCACGCCCACCACGGCGGCGGCCACGATGCGCGTGCCGCCGGCCATCACCAGGTGGCCGATGGCGGTGGCCTCGGCGCACTGGCCTTGCGGGTAGGCGGCGTTTTCGACATTGCAGCCGGCATGGATGCGGCCCTGCTCATCGAGCAGCGCGGCGCCCACGTGGAACTGCGAATAAGGCGCGTAGGCCCGCTGCCGCGCAAGCCGGGCGGCGGCCACCAGTTGCGCCATCAACGTATCGGTGATCAGCATGGATTCACCTCGTTTTGACATAGGGCGTGCCCAGCGCCGCCGGCGCGCGTGAGCGGCCGATGAAGCCGGCCAGCAGCACCACCGTCATCACGTAGGGCAGGGCCTGGATGGCCTGCACCGGCACGTCACCTCCGCCCAGCGCGGCGGGCAGGGCCACGCCCTGCAGGCGGATGGCCACCGCGTCGAGAAAGCCGAACAGCAGGCAGGCCCACAGCGCGCCCACCGGGTGCCATTTGCCGAAGATCATGGCCGCCAGGGCCATGTAGCCGCGGCCGGCCGTCATGTTGGGCACGAAGTTGGCGTTCTGCGCCAGTACCAGGTAGCTGCCGGCCAGGCCGCACAGCAGGCCGTTGGCGGCCAGCGCGCCGTAGCGCAGGCCCTTAACCGACAGGCCGGCGGCATCGACCATGGCGGGGTTTTCGCCGGTGGCGCGCAGGCGCAGGCCGATACGGGTGCGGTACAGGCCCCACCACACGGCGGGCACCAGGGCCAGCGCCAGATACACCAGCAGGTTGTGGCCCAGCAGACCCCCGCCCACGATGCCGCCCAAGAGGCCGCCCAACACCGGCACACCCTGCAGTTGCGCGGCCAGGCCGCTGAACCAAGGTGTCAGGCGCACCGCATCGGGCAGGGCCGGTGTCTGCCCGCCCTGCTTGAACCAGGCGATTCCCAGCACGATGCTCAGCCCCGCCGCAATCATCGACAAGGCCATGCCCAACACCACCTGATCCCCCGTGTGGCTGACGCAGGCATAGCCATGCACCATCGACAACGCCACGCCCACCGCCACCGCGGCCAGCAGGGCCAGCGGCAAAGAGCCGGTGGCCGCGCCGGTGGCGCCGGCGGCAAAGGCGGCCAGCAGCATCTTGCCTTCCAGGCCCAGGTCGATCACGCCCGAGCGCTCGCTGAGCACCGCTGCCAGCGCGCACAGGATCAGCGGTGTGCTCACCCGCAGCGTGCTGGCCAGCAGGCCGCCGATCAGCGCCTCATCCACGCAGGGCTCCTGTGGCCGCGTCGGGCGCGGTCTTTGGGCGCAGCCAGCCGTGCACCCGGGCCAGGGCCGGCGCCGCCACCTGGGCCATGGCGCCCGAAAACAGCACGATCAGCCCTTGCAGGGTGGTGACCATGTCACGGCTGAAGCCGGGGATCTCGAAGGCCAGCTCGGCCCCACCCTGAAACAGCGCACCGAACAGCAGCGCGGCCAGCACGATGCCCAACGGGTGGTTGCGCCCGATCAGGCTGACGGCAATACCGGTGAAGCCCGAGCCCACGACGAAATCCAACAAAAGGCGGTGCTGCACGCCCGCCAGCTCGTTGATGGCCACCAGGCCGGCCAGCGCGCCCGAGATCACCATGGCCAGCATGATCTGGCCACGCGGGCGCACACCACCGTAGTGCGCCGCATCGGGCGAGAAGCCCACCGCGCGCAGCTCGTAGCCCGCACGCGAGCGCCACAAGAAAAGGGTGACGCCGATGGCCGCCGCCACCGCCAGCAGCACGCTCAGGTTCAGCGGCGTGCGCGGCCAGGCAATGCCCAGCCCGCCAGCAACTGGTGCACACCGGGCAGGTGTGCGGCTTCGGGGAAGGGCGCTGTCTCGACCGACATGCTGCCCGGCGCCTTGAGCACGCCCACCAGCAGGTAGGCCAGCAAGGCCGAGGCGATGAAGTTGAACATGATGGTGGTGATGACCACATGGCTGCCGCGCCAGGCCTGCAGCGCACCGGGCACTGCCGCCCAGGCCGCACCAAAGGCCATGGCGGCCAGCACCATCAGCGGCAGCAGCAGGGCCGCCGGCATCCAGGCGGGTGCGGCCAACGCCACCAGGCCGCAGCCCAGGCCGCCCATCATGGCCTGGCCCTCGCCGCCGATGTTGAACAGCCCGCCGTGGAAGGCCACCGCCACCGCCAGCCCGGTGAAGACGAAGGTGGTGGCGTAGTACAGCGTGTAGCCGATGCCCGCCTGGCTGCCGAAGGCGCCCTTGACCAGCAGCAGCAGCACCTGCACCGGGTTCAGGCCGATGGCCCACACCACCACCGCGCTGACCGCCAGGGCCATGCCCAGATTGACCAGCGGCAGCAGGCCGATGTCCATCCAGCGGGGCAGTTCCACTGGCTGGCTCATGCGGTGGCATCTTCCTGCGCACCGGCCATCAGCCGGCCCAGCGCGGCTTCGGTGCAGTCGGCGATGGCCAGCTCACCGGCGATGCGGCCGCGGTCCATCACGACCACGCGGTCGGACAGGGCCAGGATCTCGTCGAGCTCGCTGGACACCACCAGCACCGCGCCGCCCGCATCGCGCATGGCACGCAGGCGGCCGTGGATGAATTCGATGGCGCCGATGTCCACGCCGCGCGTGGGCTGGCCCACCAGCAGCACGGTGGGCGGCATGTCGGGCGCCATGGCTTCGCGGGCCAGCACCAGCTTTTGCTGGTTGCCGCCCGAAAACTTGCGGGCCTGCAGCTCGGCATCGCGCGGGCGCACGTCGTAGGCGTCCATCATCTCGGTGGTGGCGCGGCGCAGGGCGGCGCGCTTCATCCAGCCCCAGACGCTGGCAAAACGCGGACCGCGCTGGTAGCCCAGCACGGCGGTTTCCCAGGCGGCAAAGGGCAGCACCATGCCGCAGCGGTGGCGGTCTTCGGGCACATGCGCCAGGCCGGCGCGGCGTGCGGTGGCCGGGTCGAGCCAGTGGCCGACACCGAAGGATTGCGTGCCCAGGGTGAGCGTGCCGGCCTGCGGCGCGGCCATG
>JANOAQ010000728.1:0-3481 GCA_031411195.1 Burkholderiaceae bacterium
GCAAGAAATTCTGGCTGCTCCCCATGCTGATCATCTTCGTGATCTTCGGCGGCCTGCTGATCCTCGCCAAGGGCAGCGCCGTCGCACCCTTCATCTACACAATCTTCTGACGGCCACGAATTGCGCTTTCTCGGAATTTCGGCCTATTACCACGACAGCGCCGCCGCTGTAGTGGAGGACGGGCGCATTGTTGCCGCCGCGCAGGAAGAACGCTTCACCCGCAAGAAACACGATGCGGGCTTCCCCATAAACGCCGTGCAATACTGCTTGCGGGAATTGGGAGTGTCGCTGGACGGCGTCGACCATGTCGTGTTTTATGACAAGCCGTTTCTCAAATTCGAACGCCTGCTCGAAACCTACCTGGCGTTTGCGCCGAGGGGCTTCCGCTCGTTCCGCATGGCGATGCCGTTGTGGCTGAAAGAGAAGCTCTTTCAGAAGGATCTGCTCAAGAAGGCGCTTGAGCAGCACGCCCCCCATGTCGATTGGGCGCAGCGCCTGCTGTTCAGTGAGCATCACCGCAGCCACGCCGCATCGGCCTATTTCGCGTCACCTTTTGATGACGCGGTGGTGCTCACCATGGATGGCGTGGGCGAATGGGCCACCACCTCGGTGGCGCACGGGCGCGGCGCGTCGCTGGACATGCTGCGCGAGATCCACTTCCCGCATTCCCTGGGCCTGCTGTATTCGGCCTTCACCTATTACTGCGGCTTCAAGGTCAACTCGGGCGAGTACAAGCTGATGGGCCTGGCGCCGTATGGCCAAGCGCAGTACAGCCAGCGCATCCTCGACCACCTGATCGACCTCAAGCCCGATGGCTCGTTCAGGTTGGATCAGGGCTACTTCAACTACTGCACGGGCCTGACGATGACCAGCCCGCGCTTTGACGCGCTTTTTGGCGGCCCGCCGCGCAAGCCCGACGAGCCCTTGACCCAGCGGCACATGGACCTGGCAGCCTCCATCCAGGCCGTGCTGGAAGAAGCCGTGCTGCGGCTCACGCGCGCACTGGCCGCCGAGGGCCTTTCGCGCAATCTGTGCCTGGCCGGCGGCGTGGCGCTGAACTGCGTGGCCAACGGCAAGATCCTGCGCGACGGCCACTTCGACCGGCTGTGGATCCAGCCCGCTGCAGGCGATGCCGGCGGCGCCCTGGGCGCGGCGCTGGCCGCCTGGCACGACCACCTGGGCCAGCCGCGCGCGCCCACGCTGGGTCAGGACGCCATGCAGGGCGCCTACCTCGGGCCCGCCTTTGCCGACGACGATGTGGCCTTGCGCCTGAGCGCCTGCGGCGCCCGTTTCACCCGCCTGCCCGAGCCCGCATTGATCGCCGCCTGCGCCGATGACCTGGCTGCGGGCAAGGCCCTGGGCTGGTTTCAGGGCCGCATGGAATTCGGCCCGCGCGCACTGGGCGCACGCTCGATCCTGGGCGACCCGCGCTCACCGTCGATGCAGAAGACCCTGAACCTGCGCATCAAGTTTCGAGAGTCCTTCCGGCCTTTTGCGCCGGCGGTGTTACGCGAGGACCTGGCCGAGTGGTTCGAACTCGATGTCGATTCACCCTACATGCTGCTGGTGGCCGATGTGCAGGCCTCGCGTCGGCGCGCCGTCACCCCGGAAGAGGCCGCCCTGTTCGGCATCGACAAGCTCAATGTGCCGCGCTCTGACATCCCGGCGGTCACCCATGTCGACTACTCGGCCCGCATCCAGACGGTGCACCCCCAGCACAACCCGCGCTACCACGCGCTGCTGTCGCGCTTCAAGGCCGTGACCGGTTGCCCGGTGCTGGTCAATACCAGCTTCAATGTACGGGGCGAGCCCATCGTCGGCACGCCTGAAGACGCGTTCCGCTGCTTCATGGGCACGGGCATCGAAACCCTCGCCGTCGGCGATTGCCTGCTGCGCAAGGACGACCAGGACCCCGCGCTGGCGCAGGACTACACCCATGCCTTCGAGCTCGACTGACGCGCCCAGGCCGCGCACGCCACTGTGGCTCAACCTCACCGTGTCGGTGGTGGTTGCCGTGGTGCTGCTGCTGTTGGTGGAGGGTTTGAGCAGCCTGCTGATGTCGGTGAGGGTGGCACGCCATGATCTGTACATGCGTGAAGAAGCGCATGCGCAGTACGACGCCGATCTGGGCTGGCGCCACAAGCCCGGCATCCGCATCGAAGGCCAATACGGGCCTGATACAACGTTCACGACCAACGCAGCCGGGTTCCGGGCGACCGAAGAGTTCACGCGGGCCGTCCCTGCGGGGCGCTACCGTGTGGTTGCGCTGGGCGATTCATTCACCATGGGCTTCGGCGTCGACGATGGCGCCAGCTACCCGGCCCAGTTGCAGACCAAATGCCCTGCGCTGCAGGCCATCAACATGGGGCAGGGCGGCTATGGCGTCGACCAGGACTATCTTTGGTACAAGCGCGACGGCGTGGCCTTCGATGCCAATGTGCTGCTGGTAGCGGCCATTGCCCCTGATTTCTACCGCATGGTCAATGACAACTTCATTGGTTATTCCAAGCCCATGCTGGCCAGGGAAAAAGGTGCTCTGGTGGTCAAAAACGTGCCCGTGCCCGCCAATTGGGGATCGCGTACAACCGTGCGGCGGGTCAGAACCTTTGTCGACAGCCTGGCCGTGGTCAAGCTGGGCAAGGTGCTGGCGTTCCACACGGTCGGGCCCGTAGCAGATCACTTCTACGGCGTTGTCGGCGAAGAAGTCATGGCCACGGCGGGGCTCGCTTTTGATGATCTTTTGGCGTTGTCCAAGAGCCGGGGTCAGCAACTTGTCCTGGTCTACCTGCCCGTTCAGGACCTGCTCTTCAAGGAGCCCACACCCGAGGCCCTGTGGATGAAGGATTACGCGCGGCGGGCGCAGATTCCCTTCATCAACTTGGTGCCCGAGTTCAACCGCCTCACACCGGCCCAGTTGGCGGGCATGTTCCGCATCGACAACCACTACACCATCGAAGGCAACCGCCTGGTGGCGCAGACCCTGTTGCGTGAACTGGGCGCGCAGGTACCCGGTTTTCCGGCCTGCACGGGCGGGCGTGCGCCGTGAGCGCGGTGTCGACGCCGCCTTTCGTGGACGCGGCCGAACTGGACGCACTGTGCACGCCGGGGGCGCTGGTGGTGGTGGTGTTCATCGCCACCTGGAATCGACGCTGCCAGGCCTTTGCGCCTGAGTGCCTGGATCTGGCCTCCCGTTGGTCGGACCGCCTGCCGGTGGTGTGTGTCGACGTGGACGAGTCGCCGGCGCTGAGCACCCGATTCGAGGTGTGCAGTGTGCCCACCGTGCTCGTACTGCGGGCCGGAGAGGTGCTTCACCGGGAGGCGGGCCTTTCGCTGGCGGCCACCGAAGCCTGCCTGCTCGGCGCCTGAACGGCGCACGGCTGCCGGGGGGGGGGGGCGGGGCGGCCAGCCCCGCCGGGCGCCGGGGGAGAGCCCGGCGGGGCCGGGCCCGCCGGGGGCGGCGCCCCCAAAAACGAACCCCGGG
>JANOAQ010000729.1:0-10745 GCA_031411195.1 Burkholderiaceae bacterium
GGCCTACACCACGGCAGCGGCGTTCGTGGTGCTGATCGCGCTGCTGGTGCTGCGCCCCGGCGGCCTGGGCGCCAACGCGGCTGGCGGAGTGCACTGATGGCCGGCACCACGATCTCCGCCTCCTCCACCGCCGCAATCCCCTGGTCGCGCTGGGCCTTGCTGCCCACTGCCGCGCTGGTGTACATGGCGCCGCAGTGGCTGGGTGGTAGCGGCGCGGTCTACAGCGCGGCGGTGCTGATTGCCATCTTCGCGGTGATGGCCTACGGGCTGGACACCATCGTGTCCGATCTGGGCGAGGTGAGTCTGGCGCACACGGTGTTCTTCGCCGTGGGCAGCTACACCACGGCGCTGCTGTCCACCCGGGCCGGTGCCGGCGCCTGGCTCACGCTGGCCGGCTCGATTGCGGTGGCGCTGGGCTTTGCGGCCTGCATCGGCCTGGTCACCTTGCGGCTGCGCGAGTTCGTGTTCTCGCTGGTCACCTATGCGGTCGCGGTGGTGGCGATGACGGTGGCGTCGAACTGGCAGTTTCTGGGGGGATCGGACGGCGTGCGCGGCATCCCGCTGTTCGACCTGTCGCTGCCCGGCCTGGTGCTGCAGGCCAAGGACGACCGCACGCTGTGGCCCTATGCCTTCGGCCTGCTGGTGCTCACGCTCTACCTGATCGACCGTTTCCGCCATTCAGCCCTCGGAGCGGCGGCGGTGATGAGCCACCTCAACCCGCGTCTGGCCACGATGAGCGGCATCGACACTGCCCGCGTGCGCTTGCAGGTGTTCTTGCTGTCGGCGCCCATCAGCGCCGCAGCGGGCTGGTTGTATGCCTACCAGCGGGCCTATGTGAGCGCCGACGTGCTGGAGAGCTATTTCCTGATCCTGATGCTGACGGCCGTGGTGCTGGTGGGCCGGCGCCAGTTGCTGGGGCCGCTGGCCGCCACCGCCCTGGTGCTGGTGCAGGAAAAGTTCTTCTCGCTCGGCGGCTACGTCGACAAGATCGTGCTGGGCAGCGTGCTGGTGCTGATTCTGGGCTTCTATCCGCAAGGCCTGTCGGGCCTGACCAAACCGCTGGCCGCTGCCTGGCGCCGGCGCGCACCGCCGCCCTCGGCATGAATGCCCGCGCGCCTGCGGCCCCGTCTTCCTTGACCACGCCCGCGGCCACACCCGCACCGGCAGCCAAGGAAGACGCAGCCAAGACGTCGCACGACGAGATCCTGCAGGCTGCGGCCGAGTTGTTCATGGAATTCGGCTACGCCGCCACATCCATCGACGCGGTGGCCGAGCGCCTGGGCGCCACCAAGGGCCGCATCTACCACCACTACCGCAGCAAGGCCGACCTGTACTTCGATGTGCAGGTGGCGGCAATGAAGCGCGTGCTCGAAGCCATCGAGCCCATCGCGCGCCAGCCCGGCAGTGCCGTGCAGCGCCTGTCGGCCATGGCGCTGTGCCATGCGCGCATCCTGCTGACCGAACTGCCCATGCAGAAGGTGGCGGTGCAGGGCCTGGAGCGGCAATTGCTGGGCAATACCTTGGGCACCACGCCGGCCGCCAAGCGCCTGCGGGCGGTAGTGAAGATGCGCGACGACTACGAGCGCCTGTTTGCCGAGGTGATCGACGACGGCATCCGCGAGGGGGCGTTCGTCGACCTGCCGCCGCGCCTGGCCACCAAGCCCTTCTTCGGCGTGCTGAACTGGGCCACCGTCTGGTACAGCCCGCGCCGATTGCAAAGTGCCGAATCCATCGACGAACTGGCGCACACCCTGGCCGACTTTGCGATGCGCGGCATCGTCAAGCCGATGCGGGGTTGAGCCGAGTTGAACCAATACTTCGCACTTCCACCAAACCGCCGAGATGAACATGCCCGACTTCCCTCTGCCCAATGCTTCGTTCGACCTCACCGGCCAGGTGGCCCTGGTCACCGGCGCTTCTTCCGGACTGGGCCACCGCTTCGCCCAGGTGCTGGCAGCGGCCGGTGCCCAGGTGGCCGTGGCGGCGCGCCGCACCGACAAGTTGCAGGCCCTGGTTGAAACCATCCGCGCCGCCGGTGGCCAGGCTGAAGCCTTTGCGCTGGATGTCACGCAAGACGCGCAGTTCGTGCCGCTGTTCGACGCCATCGAGGCGGCGTTCGGCACCTCGCCCGGCATCCTGGTCAACAACGCCGGCATCCCGGATGCGCAGCGCGCGCACAAGATGAGCGTGGCCGACATCGACCGGGTGTTCGCCGTCAACCTGCGGGCGCCCTGGCTGCTGAGCTGCGAGTTTGCGCGCCGCCGCATGGCCGCGCAGTTGCCTGGCCGCATCGTCAACATCGCGTCGATGGCAGCCTTCCAGTACAAGGGTGGCGGGGCGGCGCTGTACGCCACTACCAAGATGGCGGTGGTGCGCATGAGCGAGGCGCTGGCGGTCGAATGGGCCAAGTTCGGCATCAATGTCAATGCCATCGCGCCCGGCGCGTTTGCCTCGGAGATGATGGACGGCATGCTGCAGCGGGTGGGCGACATCACCCAGGGCTTTCCGCGCCCGCGCCTGGGCCAGCCCGCGCAGATGGACAGTACGCTGCTCTACCTGGTCGCGCCAGCGTCCGAGTTCGTCACCGGCACCACCATCCGCATCGACGACGCCCAGGGTGGGCGTTAGCCGGCACGCACCAGCCTGGCCTGTGTCAAGCTTGGCCGTTGAGTTGGAGCCCCGGCACAGGCCAGTCGTCGATGGCGACCAGCCGGCCGCTGCCTGACAGCGTGACATAGGCCGTGCGCCGGTCTTTGCCGCCGAAGCACAGGTTGGTGGTGAACTTGTCGGGTAGCGGCACATGGCTGACCAGGCTGCCGTCGGGCGAAATGACACTGATGCCGCCGTGCATCAAGGTGGCCACGCACACATTGCCGAAGGCATCCACCGCCAGTGAATCAAAACGCTGAAGTTGCCCGCCGGGGGATGCCGTCACCATGCGCCCGCCGTTGGGAGAGGGCCAGCCGTCCTTGTGCACCTGGCCCGGCGCGGTGATGTCGTAGGCCCACAGGCGGGCACCGGCGGTTTCGGCGTAGTACAGGGTGCGGCCGTCGGGCGACAGGCCCACGCCGTTGGGCGTCAACAGGGGCCGGGCCACCACCCGGGCGGCGCTGCCGTCGGCGTGGCCGTAGTACAGGCCGCCCATGTCCATGTCGGTGGCGCGGGCCTTGCCCAGGTCGGTGAAGTAGAAGCCGCCGTGGGCGTCGAACACCAGGTCGTTGGGGCCGCGCAGGCCCAGGCCTTCAACGCTTTCATACAGGCGCTCGGCGCGGCCGGTGGTGAGACTGATGCGCTCAATGCGGCCGCCTGAATAATCGTCGGCCTGGCTCACCGGGCGCTGCGTGCCATCGGCCTCGGTGTGCCATTTGAAGCCGCCGTTGTTGCAGACGTAGACGGCGCCATCGGGCCCGATGGCCGCGCCGTTGGGGCCGCCGCCCAGGTCGGCGACCACACTGATGCGGCCGTCCGGCGTCACCCGGCTGAGCGTGCCACGGGCAATCTCGACCAGCAGCACCGAGCCATCGTCCAGCGCCACCGGGCCTTCGGGGAACTGCAGGCCTCGGGCGATTTCACGGATCTTCATGGGGCACCTCGATGCGCAGGGTTGTAGGGAACAGGCAGCGTAGCCGCCGGCTTGCCGGGCCGCTGTGTGGTCGGTGACAGCAGGCCACACCCCATGGCGGCAGATGACAGCGCCCGCCTGTCCGCCAGGGGTCGTGGTCAGTGGCCGCGCGCCGCTATGCTGAAGGCGATGAAGACGCTGCTGATCGTCTACCACTCCACCACCGACGGCACGCGCCAGATGGCCGCTGCCGCTGCCGGCGGTGCGCAAGCCCAGGCGTGCAGTGTGCACACCCGCCTGCTGCACGCCAGTGCTGCCGGGCCCGCCGATGTGCTGGCAGCCGATGGCTATGTGTTTGCCACGCCCGAGAACCTGGCGGCGATGGCCGGCCTCATGAAGGACTTCTTCGACCGCTGCTACTACCCGGTGCTGGGCCGCATCAACGGCCGTGCTTACGCCACCCTGGTGTGCGCGGGCAGCGACGGGCACAACGCCGTGCGCCAGATCGAGCGCATCGCCACCGGCTGGCGCCTGAAGCCTGCTGCCGAGGCGCTGATCGTTTGCACCCATGCACAGACGCCTGAAGCCATCGGGGCCCCCAAGCTGATCGCGCCCGACGACCTGGCCCGTTGCGCCGAGCTGGGTGCGGCGCTGGCCGCTGGCTTGGGGCTGGGTGTTTTTTGACGAGCAGACAGCCCATGAAGTTCGGAATCTTCGACCAGGTGGATGCCAGCGGCCTGCCGCTGAACGTGCAGTACGAACAGCGCCTGGCGCTGGCCGAGCTGTACGACCGCAGCGGCTTCCACTGCTACCACCAGAGCGAGCACCACGCCACGCCGCTGAATCTGGCGCCGTCGCAAAGTGTCTTTCTTTCGGCGGTGGCGCAGCGCACCCAGCGGCTGCGGCTGTGCCCGCTGGTCTACCTGCTGCCGGTGCACCACCCGATGCGCCTGGCCGAAGAGATCTGCATGCTCGACCACCTGAGCAACGGGCGCTTCGAGTTTGGCGTGGGCCGGGGAGCCAGCCCTTACGAGTTGCAGAGCCTGGGCATGCCGCCCGATCGCGCCCAGGCGGCCTATGTCGAGGCCCACGATATCCTGCTGAAGTGCTTTGCCGCCGACGTGCTGGACCACGCCGGCGAGTTCTGGACCATCCGCGACACGCCGGTGCCGATGAAGCCGTTGCAGCAGCCACACCCGCCGATGTGGTACGCCGCAGCCACGGCCGATTCGGTGGCCTGGCCGGCCCGGCAGGGCATGAACATCCTGTGTGGCGGGCCGGTCGCCAAGGTGCGCCACTTGAGCGAGCGCTACCGGGCCGAGGCTGCGCAAGCCATCGGCGAAGGCGGTACCAAGGCCAGCGCGGATGCGTTGATCGGTGTGTCGCGCTTCGTGGTGGTGGCCGACACCGATGAAGAGGCTCTGGCGCTGGCCGAGCAGGCCTGGCCACGCTTTTACGACAACTTCTACAAGCTGTGGCGCAAACACGGCACCGAGCCGGCGCGCCTGAAACTGGCCACCGACTTTGCCGGCATGGTGGCCGCAGGGCAGGGCGTGGCGGGCTCACCGCAGACGGTGGCCGATGCGCTGGGCCAGCAGGCCCGCGATGGGCGCCTGAACTACCTGGTGGGCCAGTTCATGTTCGGCGACCTGCCGCACGAGGCCGCCCTGCACTCGGTCAGCCTGTTTGCCAGCGACGTGATGCCGGCGCTGCGCGCGGCATCGGGCGAGTGGCTGTAGCCAGTCGCCAGCGGTTCAAGCCAAGGCGGCCTGCAGCGCCGGCAGTTGTGCGACGAAGTGCGTGGGGTCTTCCAGGCAGCGCAGGTCCAGCAGCAGGCGGTCGTCGGCGATGCGGCCGATCACCGGCCAGGGCAGGGCGCGCAAGGTGCTGGCCAGTTCATCCAGTGCGCGGCCGCTGCCCTTCTTCTGGTTGGGTGCGATGGCCAGGCCGGCCGAGGGCAGCCGCTCCACCGGCAGCGAGCCCGAGCCGATCTGGCCCAGCAGGTCGAGGCACTGCACGGTGAAGCGCGGTGCCACGGCAGCCGCCATCGCCGGCTGAAGCAATTCGGCCAGGCTGCGGATGGCCGCCACCGGCCGCGTCAACAGGCGCAAGGTGGGCAGGTCTTGCATCAGCCGCTCAGGTTGCAGGTACAGGCGCAGGGTGGCCTCCAGCGCGGCCAGGGGCAGTTTGCCCATGCGCAGCGCGCGCTTCATCGGGGTTTGGCGGATGCGGCCCACGGCGGCCTTGCTGCCCACGATCAGCCCGGCTTGCGGGCCGCCCAGCAGCTTGTCGCCGCTGAAGGTGACGATGTCGCAGCCGGCGGCCAGTTTTTCCTGGGGAAGCGGCTCGCGCGGCAGGCCCCAGGTGGCCAGGTCGACCAGCGAGCCGCTGCCCAGGTCGGTGGCCAACGGCAGGCCGCGTGCATGTGCCAAGGTGGCCAGTTCGGCTTCGCCGACTTCAGCGGTGAAGCCTTGCACCACGTAGTTGCTGGTGTGCACCTTCATGATCAGCCCGGTGTGTGCGGTGATGGCGCGTTCGTAGTCGCGCAGGTGGGTGCGGTTGGTGGTGCCCACCTCGACCAGCCGCGCGCCAGCGGCGGCCATCACGTCGGGCATGCGGAAGGCGCCGCCAATTTCGACCAGCTCACCGCGCGAGACGATCACTTCCTGGCCATGGGCCAGTGCGGCGATGCTCAGCAGAACGGCCGCCGCGTTGTTGTTGACCACCGTGGCCGCTTCTGCGCCGGTAAGGGTGCACAGCAGTTCTTCGACGAGGTCGTCGCGCTCGCCCCGACCGCCGCTGGCCAGGTCGTATTCGAGGTTGTTGGGCCCGCCCATCGTGGCCAGCAGGTGTTGCAAGGCGCTGTCGGCCAACAGGGCGCGGCCCAGGTTGGTGTGGATCACCGTGCCGGTCAGGTTGATGACGCGGCGCAAGCGCGGGGCCAGTGCGGCAGCGACCCGCGCCTGCAAGGCCAGGGCCGCGGCGTCGCCTTGCACGGCGGCGCCGGGCAGCAATCCGGCCAGGGCTTGCTGGCGCAGGTCGTCGAGCAGGCGGCGGGCTTCGGTGGCCACCAGGGTGTGGCCGTGGGCGCCCACCAGCGCAGCCACCCGGGGGGCACGCAGCAGGCGATCAACCGACGGCAGGTCTTGTGCGCGGGCGGGCGGGTCGGACGCGGGCACGCCAGCGCCGGGCGGGCTACCGTCAACTGCGGGTTCATCGGCGGGCGCCGTCATCGTGTCTCCAAAAGTGCGGGCGGGCGGTAGCCGTACCGGCCTCAAGCCCTGCGGCAGCGGTGTCCCTGCCTTTGGGTATGTGCCTTGCGTGCTTGTCGAATTTTCCGGCAATTGGGCGCGCCGTACTGCCCGACGCAGCGCAGCCGTCGCACCAGTTCAACCGCCTCAATCAGGCAAGGCAGCCAAGTCTGTTCGATCGCGAACGGAAAATGCGCCTCAAAGGCGCAACATGGGCAAAATATCCCAACTCCACGGACCTGAGACCATGAACATGAACCGCGTCTTGCTGACATCCTCACTGGCGGCGCTTGCGCTTGCCGGCTGTGCCACGCACCAACCAGGCCATCGTAGCGGCGGGGATGCGCCCATGGGTTCCATGTCCGGCCGCATGGCGGTGGCCAGCATGTCACCCACGCAAGGCAATGCCGTGCGTGGCCTGGTCATGTTTCACGAGATGAATGGCCGCCTGATGGTGCACGCCCGGCTCAGTGGTTTGAAGCCGGGGGTCGAGCAAGGCTTTCACGTGCATGAGGTGGGCAGTTGCGCAAGCACGGACGGCAGCAGCGCGGGTGGTCATTTCAACCCCGATGGTCAACCGCACGGCCCGCAGACCGCCGCCCACCATGTCGGCGACTTGCCTGCCCTGAAAGGCGACGCCAATGGCAACGTCGACCAGAAGTTCATGGTCCAGGGGCCGACAGTCGCCGCCGGGCCCGCCAGCGTGGTCGGCCGGTCGGTCATCGTGCATGCCCAGGCCGACGATTACGCCACCCAGCCGACCGGCAATTCAGGTGCACGGGTGGCCTGCGGGGTGATCGCGGCGCACTGACGTGCCTGGCCATGCCGTTCGCCTTCAGGGAATGAAGCGGGGGTCCAGATCGCGGTCGTCGCTGTTGACGGATTCGAACATCACGCGAAATGTCGCGGCCGGCCTCGAGCACAACAGCAGGCCGAAGCCCAGGTGCGGGCGTCCGCCGATCAGAGACTTTCCGACAGGCGGCAAGGAGTTCAACGCGCGTGCCCAGTGGTAGAGGCCGGCACCGCCTTCGAGCAACATGCGGCTTTCGTCGGTACGACATGCGATGACGCGGTACTTGTACATGGCGATCCCGTTCGCTTTTTCGTGAATAACCACACGGTATTCGGCCCAGGTGCGGGGTTCTGTACGGTGAACCCCAAATCGGCCAAATACCGTTCAAAAGGCGCGACGATATACATTATGTAAACTAATGCGGCTACTTACACACGTACACACGTGCAGCCACCTCAGGCCATGAACACCACCAGCGCCAGCACCAGGCCGGCCATCCACAGGGTCTCGGCGGCGATCAGCAGCACCGGGCGCCAGCCAGCACGGGCCAATTGCATGAAGCTGGTCTTCATGCCCAGCGCGGCGATGGCCACCACCAGGCAGGCGCGCGACAGCCAGCCCAGACCCTGCTGCACCGGCGCAGCCAGCGCACCCAGGGAATTGACGGCCACCATCGCTGCAAACAGCCACAGAAACCAGGGCACCAGCGGTTGACTGGCGCCGGACACCGCGGCCGGTTCTTGCCGGGCCACACGTTCACGCTCGGCCTTAAAGGCCAGCGACACGGCCAGCACCACCACCGCCAGCATCGCCACCCGGAACAGCTTGACGATGGTGGCGATATCACCCGTGGCTGGGCCCAGCGTGTAGCCGGCGCCCACCACCTGGGCCACGTCGTGGATGGTTCCGCCGATGAACAGGCCGGCCAGTTCGGGCGGCAAGTCCAGCGCCCGGGCGATCAAGGGGTAGAGCACCATCGCCACGGTCGACAAGACCGTCACGGTGATCACCACCATCAGCGTGAAGCGTTCATGGTGCTTTTCGCGCGGCAGCACAGCCGAAATAGCCAACGCGGCCGATGCGCCGCAAATGGCCACGGCGCCGCCCGACAGCACGCCCTGTGCGCGACTGAGCCCCAGGCGCCGGCCCAGCAGCAAGCCGCAGCCCAGGGTGGTGACCACCGCCGCCACCACGGTGAGCGCGGTGAACCAGCCCAGGCCCACGATCTGTGATGCGGTGATGCGCGCGCCCAGCAGGCCCACGCCCAGGCGCAACACCTGGCGTGCACAGAACTCGATGCCGGGCCGGGTGCGCGCCTCCAGGCTGAGGTAGTGAAAGGCAATGCCGAAGAACAGGGCATAGAGCATCTGCGGGCCGCCATGCAGTTGCGAGACGAAGGTGGCGGCCAAGGCCACCACCGCCGCCAGCGCGCTGCCTGGCAACACGGCAGCCCAGGCGCGTGCACCGGCTCTCATGCCGGGCGCTGCAGCGTGTGCACGTACTCGTGCACGGCGGTGTGCAGGGTCGATACACGGTATTCCACCGGCTTGTCGCCGAAGGTCAGCGCAGTGCGGCGCAACTGCATCACCGGTGTTCCCGGCGCCAGCCCCAGAACCCGTGCGCTGGCGCGGTCGCAGGCCAACGCACGTGCGCGCTCCTGGGCCCGCACCACGGTGATGCCGAACTCCGACTGGTAGAGCTGGTAGATCGTGGCTGGCCGCTCGCGCAGGCGCTTGTCGCTGAGGCCCTTGAACAGCAAGGCTGGCAAAGTAATGCGGTCGTGCACCACCGGCCGGCCCTGCAGCACCAGGCGGTTGTCGAACTGCAGCACCGGCTCGCCCGGCTTGAGCCCCAGCGCGGTGGCGGCGGCCTCGTCGTCCAGGCGTTGTCGCTCGAAGCCCAGCAATTCGACCTGCGGCACCTCGCGCAAACCATCGCTGCGCTCGACGTGGAAGAACTGGAACAAGAAGCGATCTGCGCCATGCATGGCCACGAAGGTGCCGCGGCCCTGGCGGCGCACCAGGATGTGCTCGGCCACCAACTCGTCTACCGCGTGGCGCAGTGTGCCCACCGAAATGCCGAAGGCGCCGGCCAAGACCCGCTCGCTGGGCAGGGCCTGGCCGGGCGGCAACTGGCCGCTCTCGATGGCACGCAGCAGCGAGCGCTTGGCGGTGCGGAACAGTGGCATGCCAGTGGCCTCAGGGGCAATGGCGCTGAAAACCGGGGCGCTGAAGACAGGGGCGCTGAGGGCGTTGGCAGACGACGGCATGGCCGGCGATTGTGGCGGTCTCTCACCATCATGCAAGTCATATAGATGACCTGTTTGACAAGGCGGGCAGCCTGCCCGAGCATGCGCCCCACGTTGCCGATCCGAACCGGCAAGACTGGAGACTGAAGCATGAATCACTTCGTATTGCATGGCGCCGACGACACCGTCGCGGTGGTCGTGGTCGAGGGCGTCAAGGCCGGCATGGCGCTCAACGGCTGGATCATGGACGAGGACCGGATGATGGCCATCCAGGCCTTGCAGGACATCCCCATCGGCCACAAGGTGGCGCTCAAGGACATGGCCGTCGGCGACACCGTCATCAAGTACGGCATCGACATGGGCAAGGTGGTGGCGCCGATCAAGGTGGGCGAGCATGCCCATGTGCACAACATCAAAACCAAACGCTGGTAATCCGGAGCCCACCATGAGCATCGTTTCCAAAGACACCACCTTTCTGGGCTACCGCCGCGAAAACGGCCGCGTGGGCGTGCGCAACCACGTCATCGTGCTGCCGCTGGACGACCTGTCCAACGCGGCGGCCGAGGCCGTGGCGCACAACATCAAGGGCGTGATGGCCATCCCGCACCCGTATGGCCGGCTGCAGTTCGGGGCCGACCTCGATCTGCACTTTCGCACCCTGATCGGCGCCGGCTGCAACCCGAACGTGGCCGCCGTGGTGGTGATCGGCATCGAAGACAGCTGGACGCAAAAAGTGGTGGACGGCATCCTGGCCACCGGCAAGCCGGTGGTCGGCTTCGGCATCGAGCAGCATGGCGACCACGACACCATCATGCGCGCCAGCAAGGCCGCGCGCGAGTATGTGCAATGGGCCAGCGAGAAGCAGCGCGAGGTCTGCCCGCTGCATGAGCT
>JANOAQ010000730.1:0-3145 GCA_031411195.1 Burkholderiaceae bacterium
TCACCACGCTGCACCCCAACCTGGGCGTGGTGCGTGCCGGCCCCGAGCGCAGCTTTGTCGTGGCCGACCTTCCGGGCCTGATCGAGGGCGCGGCCGATGGCGCCGGCCTGGGCCACCTGTTCTTGCGTCATCTGCAGCGCACGCGTCTGCTGCTGCATGTGGTCGACATGGCGCCTTTCGACGGCGCCGACCCGGTGGCCTTGGCCAAGGGCATCATCAAGGAGTTGCGCAAGTACGACGAATCGCTGTACGACAAGCCGCGCTGGTTCGTGCTGAACAAGCTGGACATGGTGCCCGAGGCCGAGCGCACCGCGCTGGTGAAGGATTTTGTCAAGCGCATGCGCTGGAAGGGCCCGTACTTCCAGGTATCGGCGCTGGCACGCGAGGGCCTGGACACGATGGTGCAGGCCATCTACGAGCATGTGGCCGCGCACAAGGTGCAGGCGCCGCCTGAGATCGACCCGCGCTTTGATGCGCCTGTGACCGAGGCCGCCCCGCAGGAGCCGCTGGATGATTGAAGCCCGCAACCCGGTGCTCAAGTTGGCCCGGCGCATCGTGGTGAAGGTGGGCTCCAGCCTGGTCACCAACGAGGGCAGGGGCATCGATGCCGAGGCCGTGGGCACCTGGTGCCGGCAGTTGGCGGCCCTGTCGCAGCAAGGCCGCGAGGTGGTGATGGTGAGTTCGGGCGCCATTGCCGAGGGCATGAAGCGCCTGGGCTGGAAAACCCGCCCGACCGAACTGCACGAGTTGCAGGCGGCGGCCGCCGTGGGCCAGATGGGCCTGGCGCAGATGTACGAGACGCAGCTTTCCAAGCACGGCTTGGGCAGTGCCCAGGTGCTGCTGACCCACGCCGACCTGGCCGACCGCGAGCGTTACCTCAACGCCCGGTCCACCCTGCTGACGCTGCTGCATTTGCAGGTGATCCCGGTCATCAACGAGAACGACACCGTCGTCAACGACGAGATCAAGTTCGGTGACAACGACACCTTGGGCGCCCTGGTGGCCAATCTGGTCGAAGCCGATGCCCTGGTTATCCTGACCGATCAACGTGGCCTGTATTCAGCCGACCCGCGCAAGGTACCCGATGCGCGCTTCATCGACGAGGCTGTGGCCGGTGATCCAGCCCTCGAACTGATGGCCGGCGGGGCCGGTTCGGCCATCGGACGGGGGGGCATGCTCACCAAGATCCTGGCGGCCAAGCGGGCGGCTGGCAGTGGTGCCAGCACCGTGATCGCCTGGGGCCGCGAGCCAGACGCCCTGCTGCGCCTGGCGGCCGGTGAGGCCATCGGCACTGCGCTGCTGGCCGGCACGCCCAAGCTGGCCGCACGCAAGCAGTGGATGGCCGACCACCTGCAACTGCGTGGCGCTGTGCAGGTAGACGACGGCGCCGTGCTGAAGCTGCGCGACGAAGGCAAAAGCCTGCTGCCCATCGGTGTGACCGAGGTGGAAGGTGACTTTCACCGGGGCGACGTGATCGCCGTGCGCACGGCTGCGGGTGTCGAGATCGCCCGCGGTCTTGCCAATTACGCGTCGACCGAAGCGCGGCTGATCGCCCGCAAGCCGTCGTCACAGATTGCCGGTCTGCTGGGTTTTGCCAACGAGCCCGAACTGATCCACCGAGACAATCTCGTCCTCACCTGAGGACGAGATTGCGGCGACGGCCGCGCCCGGGCGGGCGCAATGGCGGCGCAGCCGACATGCTGCCGAAGGCAGCGGGCCGAAGTCACAAACTGTCGGAGGATTCACTCCTCGAGCTCGGCCTTGGCCATCTCGATGTCCAGCCGCTCCATGGCATCGGCCGCTTCACATTCGGCCGCTTGGGCGTAGAGCTTTTCGGCTTCCTTCATGCGCTTGTCGCCTTCAAGCATCACCAGGCCGTTGGCGTACTCCACCATGCCGATGGCCGAGGCCGGATTGAGCTTGAGGGCCTGCTGGTACATCTTCAGACCCGTGGCCGCATCGGCGCCCTGGGTGCGGCCCAGCAGCTTGCCCACCTTGTCGATCACCTCGGCATGGAAGGCGCCCAGCGCGATGTGCGCGTCGGCATGCTTGGGCGCCAGCTCGATGGTGGTTTGCAGTGCACCTTTCACCTTGCTGCCCAGGCCCTGCGCCAGGGCCTTGGCCACGCTGATGCCCTGGCTGTAGCGCCCCAGGGCGTAGGCCATCCAGTAATGGGCGTTGGCGTTCTTCGGGTCAGCCGCCGCCTGGGCCTCGGCACGGGCCGCGATCTCCTGGAACATGGCCAGGCGGGTCGTTTCGCTCTTTTCCAGGTAAGTGGCGTAGATGGCCTGGGCCTTGTTGGCCGCGGTGATGCCAGCCCCACCGGCCTTGATTCCGGCGTCGTGCGCCTTCTGGAAATCACCCGCATGAAACAGCGCCCAGGCGGCCAGCACGGCCGCTTCCTTGGGCAGCGGCTCGGCGTCACCCGCGTGCAGGCGGGCCCACTGCTTCTTCAGGCTGGCGGTGTCCTGGCTGTAGTCGGCATCGGTGTAGGGAAAGGCGGTCCACTTGGCCATGGTTTGTCTCCGTTTTGTGGTTTGGTCATTCGCCGCTGCGGTAGGCGCCGGCGATCTGGAACAGGTGCTCGCGTGCAGGCGGCTCGAGGTAGGGCATCAGCAGACTCAGCACGTGGTAAGCGCCGCGCGACAGGGCAGCGCCTGCGCGTTCGGGTTCGAGTGCACGGCGCGGGTCGCGCACATATTCGTAGCTCAACCAGTAGGTCAGCACCACCACCATGGCGCTGGCCACAGGCTCGGATTCACGCTTGTCGATGCGCAGGTTACTGCCGCGGGCCAGGCCATCGAGCACCTGGGCCACCGCCCGTGACTTGTCTTTCAAGACGAATTGGAAATGCGTCTCCAGCCGGCGGTTCTTGCTGAGCAGATCGTTCAGGTCGCGGTAGAGAAAGCGGTATTGCCAGATCAGCTCGAACAACATGTGGAAAAACAGCCAGGCATCTTCGACGTTGCGTACGTTGTCGGCAGCGGCCAGCAGGTCGGTCAGGGCGCGCTCGTAGCGATCAAACAGCGAATTGATCAGCTCGTCCTTGGCAGGGTAGTGGTAGTACAGGTTGCCGGGGCTGATGCTCAGTTCAGCCGAGATCAGCGTGGTGCTGACATTGGGCTCGCCGAAGCGGTTGAACAGG
>JANOAQ010000731.1:0-7395 GCA_031411195.1 Burkholderiaceae bacterium
CAGGGCATCGAGGTAGCGCTGCTCGGGCAGGCCACCGTCCACCGCCTCGGGACGGGCGTGCGAATTGAAATCGCAATACGGGCACTTCGCAATGCACCACGGCAAGTGCACATACAGCGACAGTGGCGGTGGCTCACCCAGGGCCAAGGTGCCCGGGCGCAGATAACGACCAACAACATCGGTCATTCAGCGCACCGCCACCAAGCAGACGCCGCGGAACCGGCTTGGCCGGGCCGCTGGCGGCGCCCCCTGGGGGGAGCGCCAAAGGCGCTGCGGGGGGGGATCACAAGTGCCAGGCCTCGGCCAGCATGTGCCGCAGGGCCTGGGCCGAACGCGCCCGGTGGCTGTGCTGGTTCTTGACGTTGGCGGCCAGCTCGGCCACCGTGGCGCCCAGCGCGGGGATGAACATCAGCGGGTCGTAGCCGAAGCCGTGGCTGCCACGGGCTTCGGCCAGAACTTCGCCCGACCAGCGGCCCACCGCCACCAGTGGCTCGGGGTCGTTGGCATGGCGGATCGCCACCAGAGTGCTGATGAAGTGGGCGCGGCGGTCGGCCTGGCCGTCCAGGTCGGCCAGCAGCCTGGCATTGTTGGCAGCGTCCTGCCGGCGGCGTCGGGCTTCGCGGTCTTCACCCTTGATGGGCTCGATCTCGCCGGCAAAGTGGGCCGAGACCACCCCAGGCGCGCCCGCCAGGGTGCCCACGCAAAGACCTGAATCATCGGCAATGGCCGCGCAGCCGCTGGCCAGCGCCGCATGCCGCGCCTTGGCCAGGGCATTCTCGACAAAGGTGGCGTGCGGCTCGTCGGCCTCGCCGATGCCAAGGGCCGTCTGCGAGACGATGTCCAGGGGCAGGCCGGCCAGCAGCGCCCGCAACTCGCCCAGCTTCTTGGCGTTGTTGGAGGCGAGGATGAGCTTCATGGCGGGCTCAACCGGCCAGCGGGGTGGCCAGCGCATGGCGCTGTGCTGCCACCAGCTCGCGGATGCCTTTGTCGGCCAGCGCCAGCAGTGCGTCCATCTCGGCGCGGCTGAAGGCCGCACCTTCGGCCGTGCCTTGCAGCTCGACAAAACCACCACTGCCGGTCATCACCACGTTCATGTCGGTGTCGCAGGCCGAGTCTTCGGTGTATTCCAGATCGAGCAAGGGCACGCCCTGCACGATGCCTACCGAGATGGCCGCCACCGCGTCCTTGATGGGGCTGCGGGTCAACTTGCCCTGGGCCATCAGCCAGGCCACCGCGTCTGCCGCGGCCACGTAGGCGCCGGTGATGGCCGCCGTTCGCGTGCCGCCGTCGGCCTGGATCACATCGCAATCGAGCAGGATGCTGCGCTCGCCCAGGGCGGCCAGGTCGAATACGCAGCGCAGGCTGCGGCCGATCAGGCGCTGGATTTCCTGCGTGCGGCCACTTTGCTTGCCACGTGCGGCTTCGCGGTCGCCACGGGTGTGGGTGGCGCGAGGCAGCATGCCGTACTCGGCCGTCACCCAACCCTCACCGCTGCCGCGCTTGTGCGGTGGCACTTTTTCTTCGACTGAAGCGGTGCACAGCACCTGGGTGTGGCCAAAACTCACCAGCACCGAGCCTTCGGCATGCCGGGTGAAGCCACGCTGGATGGACACGCGGCGCAGGCTGTCGTAGGCGCGGCCATCGCCTCGCTTGAAATCATTCATCGGGGGTCCTTCAGGTTTTCTTTCGAGACGAGCGTTTGATCGCCTCGTTGATCTCGCGGATCGAGCGTTCGATCTCGGCTTCGTCCAGGTCTTCGCTGGGCAATTCGCCAGCGCCCAGGCTGGCCTGGATGGTGGAGGCAAACACCTCCTCACCGAGGGCCCGGGTGGAGATGGCCTGGGTGGTTTCCTGCTGCTCGGCGCCCTCCCACTCCACCGCGAGGATGGTGACGTTGTCGCTCTTGGCGCCGGCCTGGCGCAGGGCCTGCTCGGCCAGTTCGGGCACGGCGTCCGAGATGGGCCGCTCGGCCAGCATCTGGGTGATCAGGCCGTCGCTCACGCTGCCCCACAGGCCATCGCTGCACAGCATCACCTTGTCGCCGTCCTGCATCAGCAGCGGGCCGGCGGTGTCGACCACCGGCTTGCCGGGGCTGCCCAGGCAGGTGAACAGCACATTGCGGTTGAAGCGCTGGGCATCGGCCGGCAAGGGCTGCCCCGATTGCAGCATGGCGCCGTGCAACTCGGTGTAGCTGTGGTCGCGCGTGCGGGCGACAAGCTTGTCGCCGCGCAGCAGGTAGAGGCGTGAATCACCGCAGTGCGCCCAATAGGCCGCCTGGCCTTGCAGCACGCAGGCCACGATGGTGGTGCGTGGCGTGTCCATCAGCCCGCGCTCGGACGCATACCGCAGCAGCTGATGGTGCCCGGCCAGCACCGCATCGTGCAAAAAACGCACCGGGTCCTGCAGCGCCGGCTTGGCGTCGCGCTGAAACAAGGCGGCAATGGTTTGAAGTGCCAGTTGCGAAGCCACCTCGCCCTCGGGATGCCCGCCCATGCCGTCGGCCAAGGCAAACAGGCCCGCCGAGCGGGTGTAGCAATACCCCATGCGGTCTTCGTTCTTGGCCCGCCCGCCCTTGCGGCTGACCTGGTAGACGTTGAACCTCAAGTCTTGGCCCCGGCCTTCAGGCTTTCAAACTGCAGCTTCATGCGTTCGCTGAAGCTGAGCTTGGTGTAGCGGCGCTCGGTCTCCCGGGCCAGCTCTTTTTGCAGGGCGAACACGCTTTGCGGGCGGCTCAGCGGGTCCAGCGACATGCACCACTCCGTCACCTCGATCAGGTTGTCGGAGTAGACATTGCGCAGGCGCGACAGGCTCAGCGCCAAGCGGTCCTTTTCAAGCCGCTGCGGCGCGTCGTTGGGTGGGTAGCCCTGCATGCAGGCATAGATGCAGGCGCCGATGGCGTAGATGTCGGTCCAGGGGCCCAAGGTGCCGTCACGCCGGTACATCTCGGGCGCAGCAAAGCCCGGCGTGTACATCGGTCGGATGAAGTTGCCCTCTTTGCTCAGCACCTCGCGCGCGGCGCCGAAGTCGAGCATCACCGCCTTGTTCTCGTTGGTGACAAAGACGTTGGCAGGCTTGATGTCCAAGTGCAGCATCTTGTGCTGATGCACGATGCGCAGGCCGCGCAGGATTTCGTCGAACAAGCTGCGTATGGTGGACTCGCGGAAAACCTTGTCACGCTTCAAATCGCGTGCCGTGACGATGAAATCCTGCAAGGTGTCACCCTGCAGATAGTTCATCACCATGTAGACGGTTTCGTTCTCGCGAAAGAAATTGAGCACGCTCACCACGCTGGGGTGGCTGATCTGCGCGAGCGAGCGGCCTTCCTCGAAAAAGCTCTTGAGCCCCAACCGGTACAGCGGCTGCTTGTCGGGCTTGACCCGCGGCGTCAGCTCACCGGGTGAGCGTTCGGCCAGCGAGGCGGGCAGGTACTCCTTGATCGCAACGTTGTGGCGATCGGCGTCTTCCGCGAGGTACACCACGCCAAAGCCACCGGCCGCCAGCTTCTTGACGACGGTGTAGCCGCCGACCACGGTGCCCGCAGGCAACGGGGCGGGCTTGGGCTTTGACATAATCCGTGTTTTCCCTTGTCTGGTGGGTCCATGTCAGTTTACAGCATGACCGGTTTTGCCCATGCCTCGCACCGTGCGGGCACTGCAACCGATGATTCACCGGCCAAGTCGGCCGCCGCTTCGGCCGTGACGGTCGAGGCCCGTTCGGTCAACAGCCGCTTTCTCGACCTGGCCTTTCGCCTGCCCGACGAACTGCGCGGCCTGGAGCCGGCCTTGCGAGAACTGATCGGCGCCAGCTTCAAGCGCGGAAAGATCGAGTTGCGAATTGCCAGCCAGCGCGAGGCCGACAACACCTGGCCGCAGCCCCAGCCCGACCAGCTCAACCGCTTGAGCCGGCTGGAGTCCACGGTGCAGGGCTGGTTGCCGCAAGCGCGTGCGCTGAGCGTCGACGAGGCGCTGAACTGGTGCCGCCAGGGCGGCGCTGCCGAGCGCCTGGACGACGCCGCGCTGGCGGCCGCCCGCGAGGCCATCGCCGGACTGCGCGAAGCGCGCGAGCGCGAAGGTGCGCGCCTGGTGGACATCCTGATGGAACGCATCGGCCGCCTGCGCGAGTTGGCCGCACAGGCCGCGCCCCTGGTGCCGGCGGTGGTTCAGCGCCAGCAGCAACGCTTCCTGGAGCGCTGGAACGAAGCCCTGGCCAATGCCGGCGCCGGTGGCAGCGTGACCGCAGACGCCCTGCGCGACCGCGCCCTCAACGAAGCCGCCGCCTATGCGTTGCGAATCGACGTGGCCGAAGAACTGTCGCGTCTGAACGCTCACCTCGACGAGATCACCCGCCTGCTCAAGGCCGGGGGCGAATTGGGCAAGCGGCTCGACTTCCTGATCCAGGAACTGCACCGCGAGGCCAACACCCTGGGCAGCAAATCATCGGCACTGGACCTGACCAATATTTCGGTCGAAATGAAGGTCGCCATCGAGCAGATGCGCGAGCAGGTGCAGAACATTGAGTAGCTTTTCAGGGGCCCCACGAGCCCCCCCGGAGATTAGCTAAACCACTGTCGTGTAGGGATATTTTGTCCCGGGGCGTCGCAGCGAAGCGCGCGCATCCTGCGGGGTTTGTTGTGGGGTTCTTGGGGTTTGCGCCGCTTCTGAGGCGTGCATCCGATCCAAAACTCCACAGCCTCACAGAAGCCCATGGGACATGAGCAGACAGCAACGACCGATCACTGAACGCGAGATCAAGGCCCGATGGCGACGAGGTCTCGCGCGACCGCTGGCTGACTGTGCAAGCGCGGCGACGGCTGCTCTTTCTTCCAGATTTCTACTCTGTTTAGAGATGGTTGAGCATCGAGCCGCGCCCAACTTCAGTGGACCGGCACAAGCCCATTCGCCATGCGGCCGAGTCGCGTTTTCGCGCCCGCTATGATCAGATTGTGATGACATTGATTCGAGCGCTTCTGATCTGGTTGCTGGTGCTGGCAGTCCCCGCGCAGGGTGCTGCTGCAGCGACCATGGCGTTCTGTGGTCCAAATCATCATGGCGCCAGGGCATCGAGCCAGGTCCTGCCTGCTGAACCGGGCCAGCATGCACACCACGGCGGCACGCCAGGTACGGTGCATCAGCATCCCGACCTGGCGGCTCTCGCGGATGGGCATTCCTCGTTTGTCACCCAATCAGCGGCTTCCACAGACGCTGGCGATGCTGTCCAGCAAAAGTGCAGCGCCTGTGCTTCGTGTTGTTCGGTCGGCGCAATCCTGAGTTCTGTGCTCAGCGTACCAGCACCCATTTTCATCCCCACGGTGTTCTCCGCCGTGGTGCCCAGCGTCGACACGCTCGCCGCTGACGGGCCCGACCGCCCCCCTCGAATCGTTCTCGCCTAGCTGGCGAGATCGCCGCGTGCGCTGACGCGCGGCCCTCGCCAGGTCCTGTCTCTCCTTTGCTGCGCATGCAGCACCGGAGCACCCAGACTTTGACGCGAGGACACCATGGTCCATTCCGATTCCGTTCCTGTTTTCACAGGGCCTGTTTTTACCGGGAACAGGCGCAAGCGCATGCCGTGCGCGGTGCACTCGGCACTGCTGGCAGCCTGTCTAGTTGCCACGCTGGCAGCCCAGGCACAACCGGCTGCGAAAGCTGCAAGGCCTGATCCGCTCGATCCGAAGGCCAGCGTGCCGGCGCTGCGCTACGAATCGTCGTTCGCTCAGTACCGACGGCTGGGCGACGAAAAGCCTGTTTCCTGGCGCGACGCGAACGACACCGTCACCCGCATCGGTGGCTGGCGCGTCTATGCGCGCGAAGCACAGCAGCCTGATGCGGCGCCCCCCACCACACCCGCCGCCTTAGCCGCGCCCGCGCCGGCCGTCAAGCATGCGGACACCCCGCCTGCGGCCAAGCCGATGCCCATGCCTGCCGGGCATGGTGGCCACAAGTCCCCATGAAGGACCGAACCATGAAATCTGCGACACCAGGCTTGCCTCGACTGCGCCTGCTGGCACTGCTTGCCAGCGCCGCCGTGCTAGGCGGCTGCGCTTCCTTCACACCGGACGGCGGCTTTGCAGCGGTCGAGAAAACCGCCAAGGACCGGCTGGGCAAGGACCTGCAATGGGCACGCTCGGACGCCGACCAAGACAGCATCGGCAGGCGTGTCAACGAGCTGTTGTCCAAGCCGCTGACCGTGGACGACGCTGTGCAGGTGGCCTTGCTGAACAACCGTGGGCTGCAGGCCACCTTCCAGGAACTTGGCATCACCGAAGCCGAGGTCGTGCAGGCCGGACGCCTGCCCAATCCGGGGTTCAGCTTCGGGCGGTCAAGCCGCGGCGATGAGCGCGAGATCGAGCGCGGCCTGCACTTCAACCTGGCCCGCTTGCTGGCCATGCCCCTGATCGGCCCGATGGAGGCGCGCCGCTTCGAGCAGACCAAGGGCCTGGTGGCGATGAGCGTGCTGTCGCTCGCCGCCGACACCCGCAAGGCTTACTACAACGCCCTGGCCGCCGAGGAGACGGTGCGCTACATGCGGCAGGTTAAGCAGGCCGCCGACGCCAGCGCAGAACTTGCACGCCGAATGGAGCAGGTAGGCAACTTCAACAAGCTGCAGCGTGCCCGCGAGCAGGTCTTCTACGCCAATGCCTCGCTCAACCTGGCTCGCGCCGAACAAGCGCAACGGTCGACGCGCGAGCGGCTCACGCGGCTGCTGGGTGCGTGGGGAACGCAAACGTCGTTCACCCTCCCGGCGCGCCTGCCCGACCTGCCCAAAGACGCCATCGAGTTGCCCGACATTGAACGTGTGGCGCTGGCCCAGCGGCTCGATGTGCAGGGCGCCAGGCTGGCCGCCGAGCAGACGGCCCGCAACCTGGGCCTGACGCGCACCACGCGCTTCGTCAACGTGCTCGAACTCGGTCTGATGCGCAACAGCTCAAACGAGGCGCCGACCCAGCGTGGCTGGGAAGTCGGCTTCGAACTGCCGCTGTTCGACTGGGGCGGTGCGCGCGTCGCGCGGGCTGAAGCCGTGTACATGCAGACCGTGCACCGGGCGGCCGAGATCGCCATCAACGCACGCTCCGAGGTGCGCGAGGCCTACTCCGGCTACCGGTCAGCCTATGACATCGCGCGCTTCCAGCGTGACGAGGTCGTGCCGCTGAACCAGCGCATCGCCGAAGAAAACGTGCTTCGCTACAACGGCATGCTGATCGGCGTGTTCGAACTGTTGGCCGACGCCCGCACGCAGATCGCCAGCGTCAACGACTCGATCCAGGCATTGCGCGACTTCTGGATCGCGCAGGCCGACCTCGACATGGCGCTGATCGGCAAACCCAGCCTCGCTACGGCCGCCGGCCCCGCGATGGCCGCCGAAGCCGCGGCCGCAGGCCATTGAACATGAAGGACATCC
>JANOAQ010000732.1:0-1919 GCA_031411195.1 Burkholderiaceae bacterium
TGATAGCGCCACCGCGCCCGACGCAAAAGCTGGTGCACATCCACGCCGGGCCCGAGGAACTGGGCCGGGTGTATGCCGCCGATCTGCTGATGCAAGCCAGCATGGCCACCGCCGCCAAGGCACTGGAAGCGCTGACCGCACCCCCCAGCCTGCCTTGGGGTCCGGCGGCAGCGGCCGCCCATGCCGACTACGAAGCCAACCACCTGGCCACGCCGGTGGCGCCGCTGGACATGGCGGTGGTGATGCAGACCGTGCAGCGCCTGGCGCCCGAGAACACCGTCTACACCAACGGTGCCGGCAACTTTGCCGGCTGGCTGCACCGCTTCGTGCGCTATTTCGGCCTGCAGCACCACGGCCGCACGCAACTGGCACCCACGTCGGGCGCGATGGGCTACGGCTTTCCGGCTGCGGTGGGCGCGGCGCTGCTGTACCCGCAGCGCACGGTGGTCAATGTGGCCGGTGACGGCGATTTTTTGATGACCGGGCAAGAGATGGCCACGGCCACCGGCCACGGCGCCAACCAGGGTGAAGGGCGGCTGATCAGCCTGGTGGTGGACAACGGCACCTACGGCACCATCCGCATGCACCAGGAGCGCGAATACCCCGGCCGCGGGAGCGGCAGCGACCTGTTCAACCCCGACTTTGCCGCCATGGCCCGCGCCTTCGGCTGGCGCGCCGCGCGGGTGGACCGCACCGAAGACTTCGAGGCCGCATTTGCGCAAGCGCTGCAACCCGGCGCGCCCATGCTCATCCACCTCAAGCTCGACGCCGACGTGAGCACCAGCCGCAGCACGCTGACGGCGCTGCGCGAGGCGGCGGTCAAGGCCGGGCGTTAGGCCCAAAAGCCCCAAGAACGGCCTTGGTACGCGGGACGGGAATCGAACCCGTACGCCTTGCGGCTGCGGGTTTTAAGCCCGCTACGTCTACCTGTTCCGTCACCCGCGCTCAGGATGTGGAGGGCAGAGTCTAGAGCCTGTCCCGGCAGTGGCACATCCGGGCCACGCTGCACTGGCACAATGGCAAGAAATAGCACGGTCGTTCGATTTTTTGCCATTCCCTGCGGGGGATGCCGCCACCTAGAATCCGACTGGCAACGTTTTCGTCCATTCAACATTCATCCAGGAGCAGCGCGACATGAAGGTATTGGTGCCCGTCAAGCGTGTGGTCGACTACAACGTCAAGGTACGTGTGAAGTCCGACGGCACAGGTGTCGACATCGCCAACGTCAAGATGAGCATGAACCCCTTCGACGAGATCGCGATCGAAGAGGCCGTGCGTCTGCGTGAAAAGGGCGTGGTCACTGAAGTCATCGCCGTGTCGTGTGGCGTCACACAGTGCCAGGAAACGCTGCGCACGGCCATGGCCATCGGCGCCGACCGTGCCATCCTGGTCGAATGTGCCGACGAGCTGCAGCCCCTGGCCGTGGCCAAGCTGCTCAAGGCCCTGGTGGACAAGGAGCAACCCGGCCTGATCATCCTGGGCAAGCAGGCCATCGACGACGACTGCAACCAGACCGGCCAGATGCTGGCCGCGCTGGCCAAGTTGCCGCAAGCCACATTCGCCAGCAAGGTCGAGATCGTCGACGGCAAGGCCAAGGTCTCGCGCGAGGTGGACGGTGGCTCCGAAACCTTGAGCCTGAGCCTGCCGGCCGTGATCACCACCGACCTGCGCCTGAACGAGCCGCGCTACGTCACCCTGCCCAACATCATGAAGGCCAAGAAGAAGACGCTGGAGGTGCTGAAGCCCAGTGACTTGGGCGTGGACGTGGCCAGCAAGATCAAGACGCTGAAGGTCAGCGAGCCGCCCAAGCGCGGTGCTGGCGTGAAGGTGGCCGACGTGGCCGCCCTGGTGAACAAACTGAAGAACGAAGCGAAGGTCATCTAATGACTTTGCGGGACAGACCGCAGCGGCGCTGGCCG
>JANOAQ010000733.1:0-2292 GCA_031411195.1 Burkholderiaceae bacterium
GGTCCAGGCCGTCAGGCGCAGCAGCGGGCCCTGGGGACCGGTCTGCAGCGCCACCACCGGCAACGTGGCTGCCAACAGGCGCTGCCATCCGTTGCCCGGCTGCTGCAAGGCGGCCAGTTGCACCTTGCGGATGAGGTCGAAACTGCGCTCGAAGCAGTCGTCAATCAGCCCGTGCTTGGTGTCGTGGTGGTGGTAGAACGAGCCTTTGGTCAGCGTCAACGTGGCGGCGATGCGGTCGACCGAGGCGCCCCCTACGCCGTGGTCGTTGACCAGCCGGGTGGCCGTGCGCAGGTAGGCCTCGCGCAAGGCGTCGGCTTCGCTTGGCGGCGGCACGGTGGCCGGCGGGCTTGAGGCCGGCTCGGCCCAGCCTTGGCCCGGCGCGGCCAGGCCGTGCAGCAGCAAGTCGACCATGGCCTGGGCCACGCGCGGATAGTCGCTGCTCTCGTATCGCCCCAGCCAGGCACGCACCCATAGCAGTTGCGACAGCAGGCCGTGGGTACGGGCATTCAGCGCCTGGCGGGCATCGCTGCCCGCTGCCGGCAGGGGCGCACCCGCAGCGGTGGCGCCCTCGTGCATCAGGCGGCGCAGGCGCCGGTACATGGCCACATAGGCTTCGAATACCGGCCGGGCCTGAGGTTGCGGCAAGGCCCGCATGTCGCCGAAAAAGATCAGTGCCGGGTGACGTTGCTCGGCGATATCGGCCATCAGCGACACGAAGCCCTGCACCACCGCCTCGACGCGCCCGGCCAGATCACCCGGCGCTGCGGCAAGCGCCGCCGCGTCGATCACCTGCACCAGCGCGTCGATGCTGCGCTCCAGGCAGGCGCAGACCAGGTTCTCTTTCTTGCGGTAGTAATAGGTCAGGCTGTTGGTGGCCAGGCCCACGGTGGCGGCCACTTCAGCCAGGGTGCCGGCCTTGATGCCGCGCCGGTTGAACAGCCGCGCCGCACCGTCCAGGATCAGTTCGCGCTTTTCGGCAAAACGCAGCGTGGCCTTGGGCGCGGCCGCAATCATGCAGCGGGCACCAGGCGCGCCAGCAAGTCGGCAAAGGCCAGGGGCTGGTCGATCATCACGTGGTGGTCGGCATCGGGCAATTCCAGTGTCTGGGTGCCAGTGGGCGCCAAGGCCACGGCATGCGCGAAGAACTCGGGCGTGATCAGGCGCGAGCGGCCGCCACGCACCAGGGTGATGGGGCACTGGGCAGCACGCAGGTCCCGGTAGGGACGGCCCATCGAAAAATGGCGAAACACAAAGGGGTCGAAACGCCACACCCAGCCCGGCTGGCCATCGGGGCCAACCACCTGCTTGAGCCCCCGGCGCGCGATCACATCGGCGATGAACGGGTGCGCGCAGGCCTGGGGCGGCAGCAGGCGAAAACGTTTGAGCGCATCGGCCAGGCTGGGGTACACCTTGGCCGAGCGCAAGCCATCGGCGCGGTGGCGGCGCTTGGCATCGGCTGCCGAAGGCGGGCGCAAGGGCGTGTCGATGATGACGGCGCGGGCCAGTTGCTGGCCGTGGCGCGCGGCCACGTTCATCAAGACAAACCCGCCGAAGGAATGCGCGGCGAACACCGGCAGGCCCGGGCCCTGGTACAGGCCGGCGGCTTCGGCCACGGCCAGCGCTTCGTCGGCCCACTGCGCGACGCTGTACTGGGTGCGCCAGCCCGAGCCGCCATTGCCCGAAAAGCTCAGTGCCACCACCCGTCGCCCGGCCTGGAGCAGCGGGCCGATGAAGCTGTACCAGTCGGCATGCGCGCCATTGCCATGCATCAGCAGCAGGCCGGGGTCGCCCACGCGGCCCCAGGCCAGCGCCTCGATCGGTGCGCCTTGTACCCGCACCTCAAAGCGTTCGGGTGCATCGGCCAGGGCCTGGGTGAACCAGTCGGGCGCGGGTGGCACCGCGCCATCGAACGTCGCCAAGGGCGCCGGAAAGTGTGGCGGGTGCGCGCGGTGGGCGGGCATGGGCAGAACGTCAGCAGCGGCCGGGCGCTTCAGCGGCTTCAGCGGCGCGCGGCCAGGGCCTGCGTCACCTCGTTGCCACCCTGGGCGGCGCCGCTGCCGGGTACCTGGCTGCCGGCACGATCGCTCACCTGGGCCCAGGCGGCAGCCAGTTGCTCGGGTGTGTCGGGTGCGGCGCCCAGGTGCAGGCCAGTCGTCAGCGTGATGTGGGCCGCCTCGAAAGTGCCGGCGCCGGCGCAGGCAATCGCACGCGTGGGTGCAACGTTGCTCGTCAGCCACAGCATGGCCGGCACCACCGCCTCGGGCGTCAGCACGGCCAGCACCTCGGGCGGCA
>JANOAQ010000734.1:0-5065 GCA_031411195.1 Burkholderiaceae bacterium
CGTGCCGGAGTCCGACGTCACCAACGAAAAGGCCTTCGTGGCCGACCTCGGCGCTGACTCGCTGGACACGGTTGAATTGGTGATGGCCCTCGAAGACGAGTTCAGCATCGAAATTCCCGATGAAGAGGCCGAGAAGATCACCACGGTGCAGCTGGCGATCGACTACGCCGTCAATCACCAGAAGGCCTGATGCCCGTTTGACATGAGCCGTCGTCGCGTCGTCATCACGGGCCTGGGTCTGGTCAGTCCGGTCGGCAACAGCGTTGCCCAAGCCTGGGCCAACCTTGTGGCTGGCCGTTCAGGCATCGACAACGTCACCCGTTTCGATGCCTCGGGTCTGTCTTGCCGGTTTGCCGGTGAGGTCAAGGGTTTCAACATCGAGGATTACATCCCCGGTAAAGAAGCCCGCCACATGGACACCTTCATCCATTACGGCTTGGCCGCTTCCATGCAGGCCGTGCAGGATGCGGGCTTGCCCACCGGCGACGCGTTGAGCGAAGAACAGGCCGAGCGCATCGGCTGCCTGGTGGGCTCGGGCATCGGCGGCCTGCCGCTGATCGAGCAGACCCAGATCGAATACGCGGCGCGCGGTGCTCGGCGCATTTCGCCGTTTTTCGTGCCGGCCTCGATCATCAACATGATCTCGGGTCACCTCTCGATCAAGTACGGCTTCACTGGCCCGAACCTGGCGGTGGTGACGGCTTGCACGACGGGTCTGCATGCCATCGGGCAGGCAGGACGCCTGATCGAGTACGGCGACGCTGACGTGATGGTGGCCGGTGGTGCCGAAAGCACCGTTTCGCCGCTGGGCATCGGTGGTTTTGCCGCTGCACGGGCGCTGTCCACTCGAAACGACGACCCCAAGACTGCCAGCCGTCCCTGGGACAGGGACCGCGATGGTTTCGTGCTGGGCGAAGGCGCCGGTGTGCTCGTACTCGAAGAGTACGAGCATGCCAAGAAACGCGGCGCCAAGATCTACGCCGAGCTGGCCGGGTTTGGCATGGGCGCCGATGCCTACCACATGACGGCGCCCAATGTCGACGGCCCCAAGCGGTCGATGAGGGCAGCCTTGCGCAATGCCGGCATGAATGCCGACCAGGTGCACTACCTCAATGCGCACGGCACGTCCACGCCATTGGGCGACCTGAATGAGACCAACGCCATCAAGCTGGCCTTTGGCGACCATGCCAGGAGGTTGGTGGTCAATTCCACCAAATCGATGACGGGTCACCTGCTGGGTGGCGCCGGTGGCATTGAGTCGGTGTTCACCGCATTGGCGGTGCACCACCAGGTTTCGCCGCCGACCATCAACATCTTCAACCAGGACCCTGAGTGCGACCTGGACTACTGCGCCAACACCGCGCGGGAAATGAAGATCGACGTGGCAGTGAAGAACAATTTCGGTTTCGGTGGCACCAACGGCACGCTGGTCTTGCGCCGGGTGTGATCGCACCTGCCACGGCGCATGCGCGCTGCACCGGCGCTGGTCGCCAACCTCGACAACGCGCGCTTTGAGCGCTGGCTCATCGTGATGTTGCACATCCTGGCAGGCGCGGTCTGGCTGGCCTGGGGCGTGCTCCATTTTCCACACCGTGATTCAGGCTGGGGTCTTAGGCTGTCGATCGGTTTAGTGGTCCCGGCCGTTGCGGGCCTGGGGTGGGCGCTGGCGCGGCGGGCCTTGCCGATGCGGCCTGGCAGCCTCTGCTGGACCGGCCAGCAGTGGATCTTGCGCTCGCCGGATGATCTGGCCTTGCGGCATGTGCAGGTGACGATCGATCTGGGCGTTTGGTTGTTGTTGCGCCTGCAGCCCGCAGCAAGCACTGCCTCCATTTGGCGTGTTGCAGCTTTGCGCAGTGCGGGCCCGGCCTGGCATGCGCTGCGCGTGGCGCTGCACGCGCATGCCGGTACGACCAAAGGCCCGGATGGTGCCAATCGGGGCGTGACGTCATGAGTATCGAAGACGCCGATGCCGCCTTGGTTGATCGGGCCCAGCGCGGTGATACCAAGGCTTTCGAAATGCTGGTGGTCAAGTACCAGCGCCGTATCGAGCGACTGATAGCCCGCATGGTTCGCGATGTCGACCTGGTGCAGGACATCGCGCAGGAAAGCTTCATCCGCGCCTACCGTGCGCTGCCGAAGTTTCGTGGCGAGAGTGCGTTCTACACCTGGCTCTACCGAATTGCCGTCAACACGGCGAAGAAGGCGTTGGTCGACCTCAAGCGCGACCCTTTGGTGACTGAATCCGCGCGTGCGGGCGCAAATGACGACGACGATGAAACTTCTCGTCCTGAGCGCGAACTAACCGACGGCGAGACACCCGATGCGGTGCTGGCCAGCAAGGAAATCGCACAGGCGGTGAATGCAGCCATCGAGGCCTTGTCTGAGGACTTGCGTCAGGCCATCACGCTGCGCGAGATCGAAGGTTTGAGCTACGAAGAGATCGCTGACATGATGAACTGCCCCATCGGCACGGTTCGCTCGCGCATTTTCCGAGCCCGCGAAGCGATTGCACAGCGTTTGCGTCCGTTGCTTGACACCCGAGCGGGCGAACGGTGGTAACAATGCTTTCGGCGGCAGTTTTTTGCAATTCGGGCAGTCGCGGGCCAAAGCGCCGCTGCACAGTCCACATTCATTGAGCAGGCACCATGGTGAACAGGTCGGACTCCTTCAATCCTGCCGCGCAGGCAATGTCGTCCCTGATGGACAGCGACCTCGAGCCAGAGGCTGTGGGGCAGGCCTGCGAACAGTGGCGACGTGATCCGCAGGCACGCGAGCGTTGGCATGCCTACCAGTTGATCGGCGACGTGCTGCGCAGTGAAGACCTGGCGAACACGGCGGACCGCGATGAGGCGTTCTTGCGGTCGCTGCGCGAGCGCTTGGCCAAGGAGCCTGTGGTGCTGGCTCCACAGCCATCGGTTGCGATGCCAGTCGGGGCAGAGGGTGCCCGTTTGGCGGTCAGTGGTGGGGCAAAACCGCCTGTGCGGCGCTCATTGGGTTGGCTGATGGCGCCGGCCGCTGTGGCGGCTGGTTTTGTTGCAGTGGCGGGGGTGCTGGTGGTCACCCGTGCCCTGGCGCCTAACCCTGACACAGGCGCCGTGCTGGCCATGGCACCCTCAGGCAGCATCGCCGCATCGGGCACCTTGGTACGCGACGCCGGGCTGGACCGCTACCTCAAGGCGCACCGCAACCTGGGCAACGGGTTGGCGGCTGCGGGCGGCGCTGAACACCGCGTGCAGATTGTTTTTGAGGGTCGTTGAGCATGGGTATGCTGCGGGCCTGGCGCGCACTGGGCTGCATTGGTCTGAGCCTGGGGTTGTTGCTGGCCTTTGTGGGTGGCCCGGTATCGGGGCAGGTTCAACCCGCTGCTGCGGGCGCCAGCGCCGCAACAGCCGATGGGCAGGCCTGGCTGGCGCGCATCCAGCAAGCGGCGGTCACCAGCAACTACCAGGGCACGATGATGTTCAGCGCCGGCGGTGTAGTGTCGAGCACACGGGTTCTGCAGTACTGCGAGGGCCGCCAGCGCTATGAGCGGCTGGAAGTGCTCGATGGGCGTGCCCGCCTTCAATACCGGCACAACGACCAGAGCCTTACCCTGTGGCCTGGCACCAAAGTGGCGATGGTCGAATCGCGAGATCCGGTGCATGAGTTCCCGGCCCTGTCGTCGCTGACGGGGGGCCGCGCGCTGGAGCACTACGACCTGCGGGATGTCGGCCGAGACCGTATTGCCGGCCACGAGGCTGAAGTATTGATGCTCAAGCCACGTGACAAGCACCGCTTTGCACAGCGCCTGTGGGCCGATCGCGAGACGGGCCTGATGCTTCGCAACGATGTGCTTGGCCCCAATGGCGATGTGCTGGAGTCCTCGGCCTTCACCGATGTCCAGTTGGGGGTTCGCCCGCAGCCTGAACTCGTCTTGCGCGCCATGAAGAAGCTCGATGGCTACCGCGTGGTTCGGCCTCAGTCCGATCGCACGATGCTGGAGACCGAAGGCTGGTCGATGTCCAAGGCGGTACCGGGCTTCCAGTTGATCAGTTGCACGCGTCGGTTGCTGGATGCGGCGGCCGATGGAGCGCCAACATCGCCGGTGCTGCAGGCGGTCTATTCCGATGGGCTGGCGCATGTCTCGGTTTTCATCGAGCCTTATGACGCACAGCGCCACAAGCAAGCCATGGGCACGAGCCTGGGTGCCACCCATACGCTGATGAACCGCAAGGGCGAGTGGTGGATCACCGTGGTGGGCGAAGTGCCTTTGGCCACGGTGCAACAGTTTGAAGCCCTGCTGGAGCGCAAGCGCTGATGCAGCACGGGCCTGTTTGGCAACGCAAAGGTGAGTCGATGTCTGATCTGGTTCGTTCCGTGAATTTGCCGGCCCTGGCCGGTCGTCGCTGGGTATTGGTTGGGGCGCTGGCCCTGTCAACATTGTTCTGCGCAGCGCCATCGGTCATGGCGGCCGGCGCCGGGCGCGGCGAGTTGCCTGACTTCACCGAGTTGGTCGAGAAAGTGGGGCCGTCGGTCGTCAATATTCGCACCTTGGAGCGGGGCGGGAAGGTGGCTGCCGGTGGTGGTGGCCTAGACCCAGGCATGGAAGAGTTCTTTCGCCGCTTCGGCATTCCGCTGCCTGGTGGCCCAGGTGGCCCAGGAGGCCCGGGCGGGCGCAACGGGCCGCGGGGCAATGGCGGCGATGACGAGCCACAGCAACGCGGTGTGGGCTCGGGCTTCATTCTCAGCACCGATGGGTTTGTGATGACCAATGCCCATGTGGTCGACGGTGCCGATGAATTGATCGTTACGCTCACCGACAAGCGTGAGTTCAAGGCCAAGATCGTGGGCTTCGACAAGCGCACCGACGTGGCCGTGGTCAAGATCGACGCCTCGGGCCTGCCCGCTGTCAAATTGGGCGATGTTGCTCGCCTGAAGGTGGGTGAGTGGGTGATGGCCATCGGCTCGCCCTTCGGGCTGGAAAACAGCGTGACGGCAGGCATCGTCAGTGCCAAGGCACGCGATACAGGTGACTACCTGCCCTTCATCCAGACGGACGTGGCCATCAACCCGGGCAACTCCGGTG
>JANOAQ010000735.1:0-24468 GCA_031411195.1 Burkholderiaceae bacterium
GCTGTTGGGCAAGCCGCTGATGCTGGTCAATGCCGATGCGGCGCTGCTGCTGTCCAACAAGGCCTTGCTGCCGCTGGCCGACCGGGTGGCGTTTGGCTTTGACGGCCCGGCGGCAAAAGTCAAGCGTGGCCTGGTCACCGGCAACCCGGTGCGCACCGAGATCGAAAGCCTGCCCGCGCCGGCCGAGCGCTTTGCCGGCCGCAGCGGCCCGCTGCGTTTGCTGGTGGTGGGTGGCAGCCTGGGCGCCCAAGTGCTCAACCAGACCCTGCCGCCGGCCCTGGCGCTGATGCCCGGCGAAGACCGCCCGCAAGTGGTGCACCAGACCGGCGTGGCCCAGGCCGACGCGGTGCGCGCGGCCTATGCCGGCGCCGGCATCGCTGCCGAGGTGCTGCCCTTCATCGACAACATGGCCGAGCGCCTGGCCGCTTGCGACCTGATCGTCTGCCGCGCTGGTGCGGTGACGGTCAGCGAACTCTGCGCCGCCGGCGTACCCAGCCTGCTGGTGCCCCTGGTGGTACGCACCACCGCCCACCAGCGCGACAACGCCGAGCACCTGGCGGGCCAGGGTGCGGCGCTGCACCTGCCGCAAGACCAACTCTCGCCGCAGGCCCTGGCCGCGCGGCTGCAATCGCTGGACCGCCCGACTTTGCTGGCCATGGCGCAAAAGGCGCGTGCGATGGCCCGCCCGCAAGCAGCCCAGCGCGTGGCCGATGAACTGGACCGCCTGGTCAAAAACGCATGAAACACGCTGTCAAGCACATCCACTTCGTCGGCATCGGCGGCGCCGGCATGAGCGGCATCGCCGAGATCCTGTACAACCTGGGCTACCGGGTTTCGGGCAGCGACCAGGCCGACAGCGCCACGGCGCGCCGGCTGGCCGATCTGGGCATCCACCTCTACATCGGCCACGACGCGGCCCACATCGCCGGCGCCCATGCAGTGGTCACGTCCACCGCGGTCAAGGGCGACAACCCCGAGGTCATCGCCGCGCGTGCCAAGCGCATCCCGGTGGTGCCGCGCGCGGTGATGCTGGCCGAGCTGATGCGATTGAAGCAGGGCATCGCCATCGCCGGCACGCACGGCAAGACCACCACCACCTCGCTGGTGACCTGCGTGCTGGCCGAGGCGGGTGTCGACCCCACCTTCGTCATCGGCGGCAAGCTCAACTCGGCCGGCGCCAACTCGCGCCTGGGCTCGGGCGACTACATCGTCGTCGAGGCCGACGAGAGCGACGCGTCCTTCCTCAACCTGATGCCCATCATGAGCGTCGTCACCAACATCGACGCGGACCACATGGACACCTACGGGCACGACTTTGCCCGGCTCAAGCAGGCTTTCGTCGACTTTTTGCACCGCATGCCCTTCTACGGTGCGGCCATCGTCTGCGGTGACGATGCCGGCGTGCGCTCGGTGCTGCCCATGGTGTCGCGCCCGTTGCTCACCTATGGCCTGGGTGACGGCAACCAGGTGCGCGCGGTCGATGTGCAGGCGTTGGTGGGCGGCCAGATGCGCTTTACCTGCCAGCGCCGCAACCTGGGTCACGACGGCCAGTGTCTGCCCGACCTGCAGATCACCCTCAACCTGCCGGGTGAACACAACGTGGCCAATGCCCTGGCCGCCATCGCTGTGGCCACCGAACTGGAACTGCCCGACGCGCCCATCGTCAAGGCGCTGGCCGAGTTCACCGGCGTGGGCCGGCGCTTCCAGCGCTATGGCGAGTTGCCGGTGTCCGAGCACAACGGCGGTGGTGAATTCACCTTGATCGACGACTACGGCCACCACCCGGTGGAGATGGCCGCCGTGATCGCCGCCGCACGCGGTGCCTTCCCGGGCCGGCGCCTGGTGCTGGCCTTCCAGCCGCACCGCTACACCCGCACCCGCGATTGTTTCGAGGACTTCGTCAAGGTGATGGGCCAGGCCGACGTGGTGCTGCTCACCGAGGTGTATGCCGCCGGTGAATCACCCATCGTGGCCGCCGATGGTCGGGCCCTGGCCCGTGCCTTGCGCGTGGCGGGCAAGGTCGATCCGGTCTTCGTCGATGACGTGGCGGTGCTGCCCGAGGTCATCGTCGCCCAGGCCCGGGGCGGTGATGTGGTCATCGCCATGGGTGCCGGCTCGATTGGTGCGGTGCCTGGCAAGGTGCTTGAAAAATTCCTGGGAGAGTTGGCATGAGCACCGCCATGAGCTCGGCATTTGCCATGCCCGCCATCGATGTGCGCAGCTTCGGGCGGGTGGCGGTGTTGACCGGCGGCAGCAGCGCCGAGCGCGAGGTGTCATTGATGTCGGGCACTGGCGTACTGGCGGCCTTGCGCAGCCAGGGTGTGGACGCGCATGCCTTCGACCCGGCCCAGCGCGACCTGGGCGAACTCAAACGCGATGGCTTTGCCCGCGTCTTCATCGCCCTGCATGGCCGCCACGGTGAAGACGGCACGGTGCAGGGCGCACTCGAACTGCTGGGCCTGCCCTACACCGGCTCGGGCGTGATGGCCTCGGCCATCGCCATGGACAAGACCATGACCAAGCGGGTCTGGCTGGCCGAGAACCTGCCCACGCCACGATGGGTGTGGCTGGCGCCGGGCAACCAGGCGCGTGAACGGGTGCGCACCGTGCCCGACGAGTTGGGCCTGCCGCTGATCGTCAAACCCCCGCGTGAAGGCTCGTCCATCGGCATCACCAAAGTGGTGGGTTATTCCGACATGGCGCAGGCCGTGCAACTGGCCGCCGGCTATGACCCGGACGTGCTGTGCGAGGAGTTCATCGCCGGTGAAGAAGTGACCTGCCCGGTGATCGGCAGTGGGGCGTCTGCACGGGCCTTGCCGGTGGTCAAAATTGTGGCCCCCGAGGGCAAGTACGACTACAAAAACAAGTACTTTACCGACGATACTTCGTACCTGTGCCCCAGCCTCTTGCCCCCCGACGAAGAACGTGAAATCCAGCGTCTCGTCGTCGCCGCTTACCAGGCCCTCGGGTGCCGCGGATGGGGACGTGCCGACTTGATGATCCGTGCCGCCGACCGCAAGCCCTTCCTGCTGGAGATGAACACCTCCCCCGGCATGACGGGCCACTCCCTGGTGCCCATGTCGGCCCGGGCTGCCGGTCTCTCCTACGAGCAACTCTGCGTCTACCTGCTGTCCACTGCGGCGCTCGATGGCGGCGCGGTTGCCGCACCGGCCTGAGTACCCCACCATGGCCCGCTCTGCCACCTTCCACTCGGCCATGCCGCTGCCGCCCGACGTGCGCCTGATGCAGGCCACCGCCCAGGGCGTGTTCGTGCTGGCAGCGCTGGCCATCGGTGCGGCCGTGGCGTTGGCGGTGGCCCGGCTGCCGGTGTTTGCGCTCAAGGGCATCCGCGTCGAAGGTGAAGTCAACCGCAACAGCGAGAGCACCATCCGCGCCAACGCCGCCCACCGACTTGCGGGCAGTTTTCTCACGCTGGACTTGCAGAAGAGCCGCGCCGCGTTCGAGGCCGTGCCCTGGGTGCGCCACGCGGTGGTGCGCCGGGTTTGGCCGGGCAAGCTGGCTGTGCAGCTTGAAGAACACCGCCCCGCAGCGCTTTGGGTGGGCACCGATGGCAACGACAAGCTGGTCAACACCCATGGCGAGGTGTTCGAGGCCAACATCGGTGACATCGAAGACGAACGCCTGCCGGCATTCAGTGGCCCCGAGGGCAGCGCCGCGACGATGCTGGCCATGATGCAGCGCCTGGCTCCGGTGCTCAAGACCCTCAAGGCCGGCGAGGCGCAGCAGCTGAACCTGTCGGCGCGAGGCTCGTGGCGGGTCACGCTGGACAAGGGCGCGGTGGTCGAACTCGGCCGTGGCAACGAGGCCGAGGTGCTGGCCCGCACTGAACAATTCGCCCGCACCCTGCCCAGGGTGGTGGCGCAATACCAGCGACCGCTCGAATCGGCCGATCTGCGCCACGCCCAGGGATTTGCGGTGCGCCTCAAGGGCGTCACCACCACCGTGGCGGCCGCGGCCGGCCGCAAGCGCTAGACAACACAAGACACCAGGCAAGAGGCGAAGCACCCATGGCCAAGGAATACAAGGATCTCATCGTCGGGCTCGACATCGGCACCGCCAAGGTGATGGCGGTGGCGGCCGAGGTGATGCCCGGCGGCGAGCTGCGGCTGGCCGGCCTGGGCGTGGCCTCGTCGCACGGGCTCAAGCGCGGCGTGGTGGTCAACATCGACGCCACCGTGCAAAGCATCCAGCAGGCACTGAAAGAGGCCGAGATGATGGCCGCCTGCAAGATCGAGCGCGTGTACACCGGTATCACCGGCAGCCACATCCGGGGCCAGAACTCAACTGGCATGGTGATCGTGCGCGACAACCGCGAAGTGACCCCGGTGGATGTGCACCGCGTGGTCGAAACCGCCAAGGCCATCAACATCCCCAACGACCAGCGCTTGCTGCTCGTCGAGCCGCAAGAGTTCGTCATCGACGGCCACGAGGTGAAAGAGCCCGTGGGCATGAGTGGCAGCCGGCTCGAGGTGAAGGTGCACATCGTCACCGGCGCGCAGAGCGCGGCCGAGAACATCCTCAAGTGCGTGCGCCGCTGCGGCCTGGAAGTCGAGCGCCTGGTGCTCAACCCCAGCGCCAGCGCCGCCGCCGTGCTGACCGAAGACGAAAAGATGCTGGGCGTGGCCCTGGTCGACATCGGCGCGGGCACCACCGACGTGAGCATCTTCACCGAAGGCTCGATCCGCCACACCGCCGTCATCCCCATCGCCGGTGACCTGATCACCAGCGACATCGCCATGGCGCTGCGCACGCCCACCAAGGATGCGGAAGAAATCAAGGTCGAGTACGGCGTGGCCAAGCAAATGCTGGCCGACCCGAGCGAAAACCTCGAAGTGCCCGGCCTGGGCGATAGGCCCCCGCGCATGCTCAGTCGCCAGGCCCTGGCCGGCGTGATCGAGCCGCGGGTCGAAGAGATCTACTCCCTGGTGCACCAGGTCATCCGCGAGTCCGGTTATGAAGAGCTGCTGTCCTCGGGCATCGTCATCACCGGCGGATCGGCCGTGATGCCCGGCATGGTCGAGCTCGGCGAAGACATTTTCCTCAAGCCTGTTCGCAAGGGCCTGCCCACCTACAGCGGCCCGCTGTTCGACATGGTGGCCAACCCGCGCTCGGCCACGGTCATGGGCCTGCTGGAAGAAGCCCGCGTGGCGCGGGCCCGAGGGCACAAGGTGGCGCAGCAGGCGGGGTCGGTCAAGACCTTCGTCGGCCGCGCCAAAGACTGGTTTCTCGGCAATTTCTAATAAACAAAACACGCACCACACAACAGGGGTCGCCACAGACCTCGCGCTCTTTTGCACTACCCCCCATTCATTGGCAACTGCTTGAAGACGACACAGGAGAGAACGACATGCCTATCGAGATGATCGAAGAATTCGACCAAGGAACCCGCATCAAGGTGGTGGGCGTTGGCGGCGGCGGCGGCAATGCCGTCGAACACATGATCAGCCAGGGCGTGCAGGGCGTGGAGTTCGTCTGCGCCAACACCGACGCGCAGGCACTCAACCGCAGCAGCGCGCACCAGCTCATCCAGCTCGGTGAAAACGGCCTGGGTGCCGGTGGCAAGCCCGAGAAAGGCATGGCCGCCGCACAAGAGGCCGAGGCCCGCGTGCGCGCCAGCCTGGAAGGCGCGCACATGGTCTTCATCACCGCCGGCATGGGCGGTGGCCCCGGCACCGGCGCGGCGCCCATCGTGGCCAAGGTGGCCAAGGACATGGGCATCCTCACGGTGGGCGTGGTGACCAAGCCTTTTGAGTTCGAAGGGCCGCGCCGCATGAAGCAGGCCGACGCCGGCACCACCGAGCTCGAAGCCAATGTCGACAGCCTGATCGTGGTGCTGAACGAGAAGCTGCTCGACGTGCTGGGCGACGATGTCACGCAGGACCAGGCGTTTGCGCACGCCAACGATGTGCTCAAGAACGCCGTGGGCGGTATCAGCGACATCATCCACATGCACGGTCTGGTCAACGTCGACTTCGAAGACGTCAAGACCGTGATGAGCGAGCCTGGCAAGGCCATGATGGGCACCGCCCAGGCAGGCGGCCCCGACCGTGCCACCAAGGCTGCAGAAGCAGCGGTGGCCTGCCCGCTGCTTGAAGGCATCGACCTGTCGGGCGCACGGGGTGTGCTGGTGCTGATCGCGGCCAACAAGGCCAACTTCAAGCTCAGCGAAAGCAAGGCGGCGATGAACACCATCCGCCGCTACGCCGCCGAAGACGCGCACGTCATCTTTGGTGCTGCCTACGACGAGACCCTGGGCGACCAGCTGCGCGTGACGGTGATCGCGACCGGCCTGAGCCAGCGCAAGGTGGCCCCGTTGACGGTGGTGCAACCCTCGGCGGCCCATTCCCTGCGCACCGGCACCGACAACCTGCCGATCCTCAACAGCGTGGTGGCCGGCGCTCAGCACCACGGTCAGTCCACGCACGACTACGGCGGCCTCAACACCCCCAGCGTCTGGCGCAATGGCCGCACCCAGGCAGCGGCCAAGGTCGAAGCGCTTCAGAGCAACGGCATGGATGAAATCGAAATCCCGGCCTTCCTGCGCAAGCAGGCTGACTGACGAGCTCGAGCGGATGCCGCTTTGGGGCCCCAGTCCATGGCCCGCAGGCGAACTGCGGGACAATCTGGCCTTATGAGCCCCTCGTGCGTACTCCACCCGCCGCTCCCCAAGGGGGCTGCGCGGGCCCTTCGGGCCACTGGGCGGGTTTGATGTTGCAGCAACGCACCCTCCAGTCGATCACGCGGGCCGTTGGCGTGGGCATGCACAGCGGCCAGAAGGTCGAGCTCACGCTTCGCCCGGCAGCACCCGACACCGGCATCGTCTTTCGCCGGGTCGACTTGCCGGTGCCGGTTGAAATCCCCGTGCGCTTCGACTCGGTCAGCGACACGCGAATGGCCAGCACCATCTCGGCCGGCGGCGACCCAGGTGCGCCCAAGGTGCAGACCATCGAGCATTTCATGTCGGCCTGCTGTGGGCTGGGCATCGACAATCTGCTGGTCGACATCACCGCTGACGAGGTGCCCATCCTCGATGGCTCGGCCGCCAGTTTTGTCTTCTTGCTGCAAAGCGCGGGCATCGCCTTGCAGCCGGCGCCCAAGCGCTTCCTGCGCGTGATCGAGCCGGTTGAGGTGCGGCAAGGCGAAGGCAAGCGGCTGATGTGGGCACGGCTGGAGCCGTTCCACGGTTTCAAGCTCAGCTTCGAGATCGACTTCGACCACCCGGCGGTCGATGCCACCGGCCAGCGCGTCATCTTCGACATGGGCTCGGGCCGCTACAAGCGCGACATCGCGCGCGCCCGCACCTTCGGCTTCACCAAAGACGTCGAGGCCATGCGCTCACGCGGGCTGACCTTGGGCGGCAGCATGGACAACGCCATCGTGGTCGACGATTCACGCGTGCTCAATGCCGACGGCCTGCGCTACGACGACGAGTTTGCCAAACACAAGATCCTCGATGCCATCGGCGACCTGTACAACGCTGGTCACCCGATGCTGGCCCAGTACACCGCTTACAAGAGCGGCCACGCGCTGAACAACTTGTTGCTGCGCGCGCTGTTGTCGCGCCCTTCGGCCTTCGAGATCGTCACCTTCGACGATGCCACACGGGCTCCGGCCGGCTTTGCCGAACTGGCACCAGCCTGGTAAGGACCCACCATGCTGCTGTTTCGATTGGTCTTCGGCCTGCTGTTGCTGGCCAGCGTGTTGTGCTTTGCCATGAGCGTGGGAACTGGTCAGCCGGTGTGGCGAAAGCGCGGCGTCGTGGTGCTGAAGTGGGCACTGATCGCGGCGGCCGGCTTCTTCGGGGTGCTCATCCTCGAACGGCTGGCCTTGATGCTGTAGCCTTGCGCCCATGAAAGTGTTGTTCTGGACAGCGGGCGTGTTGCTCGCGCTGACGGCGGTACCGGCCGCCGTGTTTTTTGGCCTGCACCTGGCCACCGGAGAGCCGGTGCCGCTTGCGCGCGCCAAAGCCTTCTACCACTGGGCCGTGGTGGTGTTCCTGGGCACCTTCGACATCGCGATCTTCACCAAGGTGGTGCAGGGGATCATGTTGTTTTGGTAGTTAGGGGGGTGACTCGCAGGCTGTGCCAAGCCATGCCTTTCGGGCCAGTCGTGATTTATCCTTGGCAGTAGGCGCGTACGTCACGCAAATTCACAAAGGAGTTCACAACATGAAGCACACATCCACCCCTGCCAACCACGGTTTTCAACCTCGCCAGCGTGCGCCCTGGCTGCGCACCAGCGCGCTGGCATTGCTCGGCATCGTGGGCATGGCCACCGTGCAGGCGACGGTTCCCAACCTGACGTTCAGCGCCTATGCGCAAACCTATGGTTACCTCGCTGTCCAGTACTCAAGCCCCTTCCTCGGCAATGTGTCGTTCACGCTCAATGGCGCGTCTGACTACAAGTATTTCGATGCCTCGTCGGGCATGCCCGGCACGGGTGTGGCGTCAGTCAACTACAACATCGCGGCCGGCAACGGCGGCCAAAATGATCCGATTTACGACCTGATCACCAACTACGGGCAATTCGGCTTCAACTACAACGGGCAGGCTGAGGTCGCTGGCACCGCACTGCGCACGGCGATGAATTCGTCCACGGTAGATGGCCTGACGGGTAACCTGGTTGGTTCAACGCCCAACAGCTACCAATACGCCTACTCCACAGCGCAATGGAACCAGGGTTTCTACATCGCACCCACGCCGGCCAAGGCTGCGGGCAGTTACGGCGCAATCATCGTGGGCATCACTTTGGACGGTACGTTCCCGGCCTTGACCGACCCGTCGCTGTACAACGATGCCTGGGTCAATATGCAGGCATCGACGTCGTTCACCGACACGGCGGGCGTCAATTACCAGAGTAGTTTTGCCGTCAGCACCTCGGCCTATGATGGCTCGTGGACCGGCGCCTCGACGGTGTACAAAAAGCTGCTGTTTCAGTACGGAACGGTCTTCAACCTGAACGTCTACCAGTACGCCGGTGTGGGCAACAATGGGCAGGCTGACTTCTTCAATACGGGCCGCATCAGCCACATTGAACTGCCTTTCGAGGCCGTGCTGATTTCGGGTGCCGAGCAGAGGGGACTGGGTTCGGTGGGTGCGCTTTATGGCACGGTGTTCAATTCGGCCACCGCTGATGCACAGAACACCAACTGGGACTTCGGCAACAACGGCGGTGGTTTCACGCCCAATGTGCCCGAGCCCGAAACCTGGGCCCTGCTGCTGGCAGGCCTGGCGGCTGTGGCCAGCCTGGTGCGCCGCCGCCGTTGAGCGCGGCGTCATGCGCTTCTGAGCCGGCCTGGGTGATGCTCAGCGCTTGGCCTTGAAGCGCTGGATGGCCTGCTTCAGATCGGTGAATTCTTCGCAGGGCAGGGTGCAGACCTTGTCCAGCGTTGCCAGGCGCGCCTCGGCCAAGGCCAGGCGGTTGGTCAGCAGGTAAAGCTCACCCGAGTATTCAAGCGCACCCCGATGCTGCGGGTTCAGCCGCAGGGCTTCGTCGTAGTGGCGCTCCGCACCGGCGTAGTCGGGGGTGGCCTGTTTGCGCAGGGCATAGCCCATCAGGTTGTGCCAGTCTGGGTTGCCGGTGTCGTTCAGGCGCCTGAGTTCATCTACAGCGGCGGGCCAGCGCTGCTGCGCGATCTGCGCGCGGGCCGGGGCGAGCCGGTCTTGCGCCGATGGCGCCGAAGTGTCGGCCGCTTGGGCGCAACCAACGGCCAGCAGGCCAGCCAGGATCAGGGGGCGAAGCTCAAGGGCAGCAAGCATGGGTGTCTCCTACGCAAAGTGGGTGTACGAAAGGTGTGCGCGCGGCATTCCAGTGCCCGCAAATCAATAGGTGCGACCGCGCTTGTACTGGGCCTGGCTGCGCCGGGTATTGGCGCCGCCCAGGGCCTCGAAGTGGCGCGCCGCGTGGGCATGGGTGATGGCCAGACCCAGGGCGTCGGCCGCGTCGGGCCCGGGCAGGCCGGGCAGTTTCAGCAGGCGCATCACCATTTCCTGGATCTGCGCCTTGCTGGCCAGGCCATGGCCAACGATGGCTTTTTTCATTTGCAGGGCGGTGTACTCGGCCACCGGCAGATCGTCGCCGACCAGCGCGACGATGGCCGCACCACGCGCCTGGCCCAGCAGCAAGGTGCTCTGCGGGTTGACGTTGACGAAGACGATCTCCACCGACGCGGCCTGCGGCTGGTAGCGGCGCTTGACCTCGGCCACGCCGTCGAAGATGATTTTCAGCCGTGCCGGCAGATCGCCCTTGGCCACGTCGGTGGTGCTGATGGTGCCGCTGGCCACGTAGCTGAGTTGGTTGCCTTCGATGTCGACCACGCCAAAGCCGGTGCGCTGCAGCCCGGGGTCGATGCCCAGCACTCTCATGCGGGGCCGCTCACGCTGGCTTCAGCTGGAAGTACCAGCGAACCGAATGAAAGAACACCGGCGCGGCAAAGCAAAGCGGCGCCACGCGGTCGAGCAGGCCCACCGCGCCGGTGACCGAACTGGCATTGCCCCAGAAGCGCACGCCGGCATCGCGTTTGAGTGCGCTCATCACCAGTTCGCCCAGGGTGCCCGCCGCTGCGGCAATGGCACCCATGGCCAGTGCCTGGCCGGCCTTGAAGGGGGTGATCCAGAACAGCGCTGCGCCAGCCAGGGCCCCGGCGGCGATGCCCAAGCCCCAGGCGCGGGCCGAGAACGCGCGGTCGATGTGGCGCGCCACGGGCCGACGGCGCAGCCGGTGCTCGGCCAGCGTCTGCACGATCTGTGCAGCGGCCGTCACCACCACCAGAAAGAACAGCAGAAAGGCACCACGCCCCAGGTTGCCGGCAAAGTCGAGCAGCACCAGCGCCGGCGCGTGGCTGAGCCCATACACGCAGACCATGATGCCCCACTGGATCTTGGCGTTGCGCTCGAGAAATCGCTTCGGATCACCGGCCAGCGCACTGACCACCGGGATGGCCAGGAAAACATAGACCGGGATGAAGACAGAGAACAGGTCGAAGTTGCGGTTGGCGACCAGCACATACTGCATCGGCAGCACCGCAAAGAAGGCCAGCAGCAGGCTGCGGTGGTCGCCGCGGCGCGTCTGCACCAGGGTGACAAACTCGCGCAGCGCCAGAAAGGACACCACGCCGAACAACAGCGTGGCACCTACCGGGCCCAGTACCCAGGCGGCCCAGAACAGCACCGCACCCACCCACACGGCGCGCAACTCGCGCTGAAACTGCTCGAAGCCTTCGGCCTGCAGCACCGCGCGCTCCCGCAGGGCCAGCAAGGCCACCACGCCGCTGACGACGATCAGCAGGCCGAAGAGCGTGACAAAGAGCAGGGCCACCTGCTGGTCGGCCGTGAGCTGCTTGAGCGTGCTCACGGGGCGACCCTCACCGCTGCGCACCACCGGATGAACGCTCGGGAGCGGCCCGGCGCGCTCATGCCGCTGCCACCGGCACCTGCGATTCACCGGGCTGCAGCGCCACCACGGCCGCGCGGGCGCGGTCGAGGAAGGCACGCTTGTCTTCGCCCGCACCCAGCGTGATGGGCGCGCCAAAGGTGACGGTGCACAGGATGGGCACTGGCACCACTTCGCCCTTGGGCATCACGCGCTGCACGTTGTCGATCCACGCGGGGATCAGTTGCACCTGCGCAAATTGCTCGGCCAGGTGGAACAACCCGCTCTTGAAGGGCTGGGGCAGGCCTTTGTTGCTGCGCGTGCCTTCGGGAAAGATCACCAGCGAATCACCGTTCTTCAGGGCTTCGACCAGCGGTTCGAGCGGGTCCTGGTCATCGGTGCGGGTGCGCGAAACGTAGACCGCGTTGAACACCTCGCGGGTGATCCAGTGTTTGAAGGCGCCCGATGTCCAGTAATCACGCGCTGCGATGGGCCGCGTGCTGGCGCGCAGCTCACGCGGAAGGGCGGCCCAGATCAGCACCCAATCGAGGTGGCTCTGGTGGTTGGCAAAGTAGATGCGCTGCTCGGCCTTGGGTGGACAGCCCTTCCAGTGTCCTTGCGCGCCGGTGATCAACCGGGCGATGAAGGCCAGCAACAGGCCCATGGCGTCGGCGCGGGTCACGCCAGCCCCTCGTCCCATGGGTACATGGGCCGATCCCCCGAGGGGATGGCGGGCCGGCTTGGGAGCGGCCCGGCGCTCGGCCCGCTCGCGACGGGCGGCAGCGGGCCCGGCACCGACATCACTTGGCGTATTGCTTGATCAGGGCGCGCGCGTCGTCGAGCAAGGCCTTGCCGTTGGCACCCTTGGCGCTGGCGGTCTTGACCCATTCATCGTCGATCTGCTCGGTGGCCTTCACCCAGCGGGCGTACTCGGCATCGGGCAGAAAGTGGATCTTCTCGCCGGCATCGCGGGCAATCTTCTGGTGCGGGGCCACCACCGCATCAAACGCGGTCTCGCCGGCCCAGGCGCTGGCGGCCAGGCCCGAGTTGTCGTCGATCACCTTCTTCAGATCTGCGGGCAAGCTGTCGTACTTGGCCTGGTTCATCGTGAAGGCGAAGATGGTGTTGGCCATGCGCGGCATGCCCGGCGCGGTGTCGAGCGCATGGCGCGCAATCTCTTGCAGCTTGATCGAGGGCACGCCCTCCCAGGGCACGCTGGCCCCGTCGATCACGCCCTTGCTCATCGAATCGGCCACGCCCGGCAGCGGCATCTGCACCGGGGTGGCGCCCAGCGCGGCGATCATCTGCGAGTTGATGCGCGTGGCAGCGCGGATCTTCAGGCCCTTCAAATCCTCCAGCTTCATCGGCGTCTTGTCCTTGAAGTGCATCAGCGCGCCGTCGTGCACGTGCATGAAGATCAGCTTGGTGCCCTTGAACTCATCGAGCGCATGCTTCTGGGTGTAGGTCCACAGTGCCTGGCTGCCGCTCTTGGCGGTGGCGGCCATGAAGGGCAGCTCGAAGACCTCGGCCTTGGTGAAGCGGCCTGCCGCGTAGGTGGGCACCGTCCACACGATGTCGGCCACGCCGTCGCGCGCCTGGTCGAACAACTGCGGCGGTGTGCCACCCAGCTGCATGGACGGGTAGATCTGGCACTTGAGCCGGTCGCCGCTGGCCTTGTTGATCTTGTCGCACCAGGGCCCGATCAGGTGCACCTGCGAGCTGCTGGTGGGCGGCAGGAAGTGGTGCACCTTGAGCACGATCTGCTGGGCCTGCGCCTGGGACTGGGCAGCGGCGGCCGCCAGCAGCAGTGCGGTAGTTGCGGCGGCGCGCAGGTGTTTGAAGCGGTGGGCCATGGATATCTCCTGCAGGGGCGGTGGGTGCGATCGGACACGCTGGGCGCGATGATAGGCAGGCTGGCTGCGGCGGCCATTGGTGTTTTCGGTCAAGTGGTGCGCTGCTTGCCGGGTTTGTCGGTGGGCAGGTTGCGCGGCGCGCGCTTGTGCCAGCGGATGGGTTGGGCCACCAGCGGGCGCGGGGGCGCGCCATGGGCCACCAGGGTCTGGTCGAAGGCCTTGCCGCCTTCATCCGTCAAGGCGGCGGCCAGCGCTGCGTCCACAGCCCGGGCACGCTGCGCTGCATCGCCCACGGCGGGCGCAAAGGCCAGGTGGTCGATCAGGTGCAGCAGGTGGTGCTTGCCGCGCTCGTTGGTGCTGCCATAGCCCTTGATCAAGCGCCCGCAGCGGGCCAGTGCCCCGCCCAGCGCAGCCTGCTCGGCCAGGGCGCTCCCGGTGGCGGCCAGCCAGCGTTCGATCAGCGCCTGCTCGGTGGCATAGCGGCTGCCTCGCTGGCGCAGGCCCCGCAGGCGGGCCAGGGTGCGCAAGGCCAGCAGGCCGAAGACGCTGTGCGTGCCGATGGCCAGGGGCAGGGCCCAGGGCTCACGGCCGCGCTGCACCCGGCGGGCGTCCCAGCGCTGCAGCCGCAGGGCCCAGGGCTCGGGCAGCAAGGCAGCGAACTCGGGCACGCCGGGCTTGAAGTGGTCGTAGAGCTTGAGTACCTCGCCCGCGTTGGCCTTGGTTTCGCGCTGCACGCGTTGCCATCGGCTGGCGCGGCTTTTCAGGTCAGCCACCCGCACGATGTCGTCGAAGGCCATCCACAGGGCGAGCCAGCGTGCGGCTTCGACCGTGGCCGCAAAGCTGGCGGCCGAGCCGCTGCCGGCACGCTCGGCGTCCACCAGCTGCTGCAGGCGCTGCAGGTAGAGGTTGGCGTAGGCGGCATCCTGGTAGTCCACCAGCCGGGCGTGGCCCAGGGCCGCTATCTCTGCCACGGCGGTGGGCAAGTGGGCCACGGCGGCCAGCGTGGCAGTGCTGGCCTGCACCACTTCATCGGCCAGGGCCATCACGCGCTGGCGCTGGGTTCGGGCGCCGCTGATGCGGTCGAAGGCCAGGCCGAAGCCGCGCAGGCTGGCTTCCACGCCCTCGCCGCCGAGTTTTCCCGTGCCTCGGATGGTGGCCTCGTAGTCTTCACGCGCAAAGGGCAGACGGCCGGTGGCCACCGCCCAGCCAGCCAGCGCGCCAAACATCACCGCGCTGATCACCGTGCCGGCCTGGGTGGCCAGGGCGGCCATGTCCAGCAATTCCAGCTCGCTGGCGCTGGCCTGCAACGCCGCCAGCAGGGCTTCGTCGGCCACCCGGCCGTCGGCCAGGGGCATCTTCTCTAGTGTGGTCAGGGTGCGGGCGGTGGACACCAGCACGGTGGTTCGGTCGGGTGAGACCAGGCCGTTGCCGGCCTGGCGGGCGGCTTCGAGCAGCTCGCTGCCCACCAGCACGTCCAGCGCGCCGGGCACCGCATACAGGCCGAAGACAGGTTGGCGCCCGCCAAGCTCGGTGTCGGGGCGCGGAAAGATCTCGACGTAGTAGGTGGTGGCGCCAGTGCGCTGGGCCACGCCGGGGATGCTGGTGCCGCTGACGGCATGGCCGCACTGGCGGGCGGTTTGCACCAGCCAGTCGGCCAGCACACCAGCGCCTTCACCGCCCAGGGCGCACAGCAGAAAGGAAACCGGTTGATTGTTCATCGCGGGCGTCTTCATGCGGGCTGCAGGGCACGACGAACGGCGCCTCGAAAGCTGTCGATCAAGCGTTCAAACCAACGCGGGTTCTGCACCAGCTCGGCCCGGTAGAAGCTGGGGCACAGCGTGGCGGCATGGGCGTTGGCGCCGCACAGGCCGCAGCCCACGCAGCCGTCGATCACGGTGGCCACCGGGTCGACCTTGAGCGGATCGGGGTTGTCCTTGAGCGTGAGGGTGGGGCAGCCGCTCAGGCGGATGCAGGCGTGGTCGCCGGTGCACACGTCTTCGTCCACGCCGTACTTCACGCGTTGCACGCGCTGGCCGCGCTTGAGCAGGCCGGCGATCCAGGGCTTGATACGGCGCTGGCGCTCCAGTTGGCATTCGCCCTCGGCAATGATGACCTTGAGGCCATTGAAATCGCTGGTGAAGGCTTCTTCCAGCGTGCGGCGCATGGCGCTGACATCGTAGTTGTCGACGCTTCTTTGCCACTGCACGCCCAGGCCGGTGAGCGTGGCTTCGATGGTCTGGTTCTTGTGCACCAGGCTTTGCTGCTTGTCCACGGCCCCGGCCTTGACCTCGTCATCGGGCGTGGAGATGATGTCCTGCGTGCCGGTGGCCGAGGTGTAGCCGTTTTTCATGATCAGCAGCACCGCGTCGTCGCCATTGAACAGCGCGCTCTGCACACCGGTTAGCAGGCCGTTGTGCCAGAAGCCGCCGTCGCCCATCACGCTGAGCACACGCCGCTGCATCAAGGGCGATACCCCCGCGCGGCTGGCCAGGCTCATGCCGTAGCCCAGGATGGAATGGCCGCTGGAGAACGGCTCGAAGGTGGCAAAGGCGTGACAGCCGATATCGGCCGCCACGTGCACCGGGCCCACCGCCTGCTGCGCCAGTTTCAGCGCCGAGAAGACCGGCCGCTCTGGGCAGCCCACGCAGAAGTTTGGCGGGCGCGGCGGCAGCGGTGCGCCCAGGGCCTTGGCCACGTCGGATCGGCGCTGGGCATTGCCGGCCAGCCAATCGCGCGCGGCCTGGGGCACGCTGCCCGGCAGGTGCTGGTCCAGGAAGCGGATCAGGCCGTGCGCCAGCACCTCGACGTTGTATTCACCCTGGGCGTCGATCAGGTCCTTGCCGTGCAAGGCGGTGGCCACGCCCGCGCGGCGCAGGGTGGTGGCGATGTCTTTTTCGATGTACTCGGGCATGCCTTCTTCGAGCACCATCACGGCGTTGCGTGCGGCGCAAAAATCAGCCACCTGCTGCGGCACCAGCGGGTAGGTGACGTTGAGCACCAGCATCGGGATCTGCGCCGCGCCGAAGGCATCGGCCAGGTCCAGGCGCTGCAGGGCTTGCTGCAGCGCGTTGTAGAGGCCACCCTGCACGATGATCCCCAGGGCGGTGTGGGCGCCGTCGAACTGCTCGTTCAGCCCGTGCGCGACGATGTAGCGCTGGGCGGCCGGGATGCGGTGCGCCACCTTGCGTTTCTCCTGGGCGTAGATCACCGGCGGGTGTGCCAGCTTGGCGTAGTCGAAGGCCGACGGTTCGGGCAATGGATGGCGGGTGCTGATGGCCGGCGCGACGTTGTCGCTGCACACAAAGCTGCCGCGCACATGGCAGGCGCGGATGCGCAGCTGCAGCACGGCCGGCATGTTGCTGGCTTCGCTCATGGCAAAGCCGTGCTCGACCATGCGCACCATCACGCCCAGGTCGGGGCGCGGGTCGAGCAGCAGCAGGGTGCTCTTCATCGCAAAGGCCTGGGTGCGCTCCTGGATCACGCTGGCGCCTTCGCCGTAGTCTTCGCCCGAGACGATGAGCGTGCCGCCCAGCACGCCGGGCGAGGCCAGGTTGCTCAGCGCGTCGGCGGCCACGTTGGTGCCGACGATGCTTTTCCAGGTGACGGCGCCACGCACCGGGTAGTGCAGGCTGGCACCCAGCATGGCGGCGGCCGAGGCCTCGTTGGCGCAGGCTTCCACGTGCACACCCAGCTCGTCCAGGTAGGGCTTGGCCTGCACCATGACGTCGAGCAGGTGCGAGACCGGCGCGCCCTGGTAGCCGCCCACATAGGACACGCCCGACTGCAGCAGCGCCTTGGTGATGGCCAGGATGCCCTCGCCCTGGAACGTGGCGCCCTGGCCCAGGCGCAGCTGCGCCACTTCGTCGGTGAACTGCACTTCCATCGTGTCGACCTCGGGGTTTCAAGCTGCACTGTACGGCGTCGGCCCAGCGCCCAGGACTGCGTTCGACACCGCACGGATGAATGGCCGGACCGGTGCTACCGTCGTTGCATGAATGATTGCCTTCCCATGTCCAAGCCTGTTGATCGAGCCTGCCGATGATCCGCCTCAAACTGTCGATCGAACTCGACTACGACATCGCGGCCCCGGGCAGCGACTTCATCTTCAACATCCACGCCGCGCACACCGAGCGCCAGCAGGTGTTCGACGAAACGCTGCAGCTCAGCCAGAACATCGCCTATACGATCGATACCGATCCGGCCACGCACAACCGCTACCTGCGGCTGAGCGGCTTGCCAGGCCACCTGCAGGTGCGCTATGGCGCCACGATCGACCTGCTGCACCATGTGGAGCAGCCGGCCAACATTGCCGAGGTGCCGGTGGCGCGCCTGCCCACCCAGGTGCTGGGCTACATCTACCCCAGCCGCTATTGCCAGAGCGACCGCCTGCTGAAGCTGGCCAACCGCGAGTTCGGCCAGCGCTGGCAGGGCTACCAGCGGGTGCAGGGCATCCGTGACTGGGTACTGCAGCACACCGTGTTCACGCAGAACACGTCGGACTCCAATACCTCGGCCATCGACACCCTGTTGTCCACCGTGGGTGTGTGCCGCGATTTTGCGCACCTGATGATTGCGCTGTGCCGGGCCTGCAACATCCCGGCGCGGTTTGCCACCGGCATCGACTATGGCGCCGACCCGGTGCTGGGGCCGACCGACTTTCATGCCTACGTCGAGGTCTACCTGGGCGATCGTTGGTACCTGTTCGATCCTTCGGGCACGGCAATCCCGATGGGTTTTGTGCGCTTTGGCACCGGGCGCGATGCGGCCGACGTGGCCTTTGCCACCATCTTCGGGCCGGTGCTGTCGTCGGCACCGCGCATCACCATCGAGGTGCTGCCCGGGCACGATGGCCGTCTGGTGATGCCCTGGCACTGCAGCGAGGCGCTGTCGACCGAGCCTTGACACGCACAAGGCAGAAGGGCCGGTGCGCTGCCACACCGGCCCTGTATCAAAGGTGTTTGCCGAGTTGCCTCAGCGGATGCCCACCGGGTTGATCATCGCTTGCACTGAACCCTGGTACTTGTTCTGGCCCAGTACGAACATGAACTCGTAGACCTTGTCCTTGGCCAGTTCAGCGGTGTTGACGTTCTCGAGGATGTAGGTACCGCTCATGGGCAGCAGGATCTGGTGCACCTCGAAGACGCCCGCACCCTGCTCGAACGGAATGACTTCCAGCCCCCAGGTGTCGGCGCCCACGGCCACCACGTTCTTGCTGACCAGGTAACGGGCGCCATCGCGGCCCAGGCCGGGTTCAACCGAACCGAAGCGCTTGGGGTCCTTCTCGATGAGGCTCAGCCAGCCTGTGTGGAAGATGACCACATCACCCTGGCGGATCTCGACGCCCTGCTTCTTGGCAACGGCCTCGATCTCGGCGCGGTTGAAGGCCGTGCCTTCCTTGACCACGTCCACGCCGTAGTGGGCGGCCATGTCGAGCATGACACCCCGGGTGACGAATGGCGGCACCTTGTCGGCGCTCAGCTTCTTCAAGCCGCTGATGTTGCCGAAGTCCTGCCACTTGTTGCCGTTGTAGTAACGCTCGCCCACACCGATGTGGCCCAGGCCGTCCAACTGGGTGCCGATGCCTGTCCAGCAGTTGAGGATGTCGTCGTTGTAAGTGGTCTTGGTGGGGCCCAGGCCTTCGGACGAGCCTTGCTGGCCAGGCTGCACGATGTAGATCGAACAGGTGCGCGGCGGATAGGCCGGAGTGGTGGTGTTGACAGTGATGCCCAGCGAATAGGTCTTGCCGGTCTTGACCAGTTTGGCGGCCTCAGCGGCCAGCTGGGGTGTCAGGTAGTTGGCGGCGCCCAGTTCGTCGTTCGGACCCCACTTGCTGGGAAACCAGTTCTGCTGGGCCGTGGCGCTCAGGCCCAAGGCCAGACCGGCGGCCATGACCAGCGTCTTGTACAGAGTCTTCATGAATGTCTCCTGAATAAAGTTGGAACCGAGTCCGCGCCTGTCTACTGGCTGGCGTGTGACTGCAGCAGGCCAAGCAACCGAACCTAACAAGTCTAGGGGCCGGGCTGCCTGAAGCCAGTCGCCTAGGCGGCAGGGTTTCCCTCAGTGCCCCGGCCAGTCAGGCTCAAGTGGCCGACATGCCAGGCAACTGCTCGCGCAACAGGCGTTTCATCAGTTTGCCGTTGGCGTTGCGCGGCAAGGGGTCGGCCCGCCAGGTGATGGTTTCGGGCACCTTGTAATCGGCCAGCCGCTCGGCACAGAAAGCGCGCAGGGCGGCGGTGTCTTGCGGGCCATGGCCTTGCGCGGGATCGACATGCACGAAGGCATGCACCCGTTCACCCAGCACCGGGCAGGGGCGGCCCACGATGGCGGCTTCGACCATGCCGGGCCAGGCCATCAGCACGTTTTCGACCTCGACCGAATAGACCTTGTAGCCGCCGCGGTTGAGCATGTCCTTCTTGCGATCGAACACGCGCACATAGCCTTGGATGTCGATGGCGCCCAGGTCGCCAGAGTGCCAGTAGCCGGCAGTGAACGACGATGCCGTGGCCTCGGGGTTGGCCCAGTAACCGGGCACCACCATCGGCCCGGCAATCCACAACTCGCCGGTCCCGCCGGCGGGAAGCTCACGGCCGGCGTCGTCCATCACCAGCACCTGCGCGGCGGGCAGGGGCACGCCCACGGTGTCGGCATGGTCACGGGTGTGGCCCATGGGCATCATCGTGACCGGTGAGGTGGTCTCGGTCGCGCCGTAGGCGTTGAGCAGGGTAAGGCCGGGCAGTTGCTGCGCCAGCGCATCGATTGTGGCCACCGGCATGGGTGCGCCGCCGTAGCTGCCGATGCGCCAGGCATCGAGCCGGGCGCTGGCAAAGCTGGGGTGCATCAGGCACAGCGTGTACATGGCCGGCACCATCATGGTGTGGGTGATGCGCTCGCGGGCCATCATGGCGATGAAGCTTTCAGCCTTGAACGCTGGTGCGATGACGATGGCCCCGCCCATGTGCAGCATCGTCGCGATGATGGCCACCAAGCCGGTGACGTGGCTGGCGGGCACCGCCAGCGCGGCCCGCTCGCCACCGCCCAGGCGCATGCAGGCCTGGTAGTGCAGCACCGAGTGCACGATGTTGCTGTGCGTCAGCATCGCGCCCTTGGGGTGGCCGGTGGTGCCCGAGGTGTACAGGATGACCGCCACGGCATGCTCGCCGGGCGCGGCCACGGGCGGCGCGGCATCGGCGCAGGCAATCAGTGACGACCAGGGCAGGCAGCCAAGCGCTGCATCTGGAGAATCGTCAGGTGGATTCCCCACACCGACGCGCAGCCGCAAATCGGGTGCTTCGTTGGCATCGGGCATGCGGTCGGCCAAGCCGGCATCGATGACGATGGCCACCGCGCCGCACTGCCTCGTGATGTATGCCAGACCGGGCCGCTGCTCGCGCACGCCCACCGGCACGGCGATCGCGCCCAGGCGCTGCAGGGCCAGAAAGGCCAGCACGAACTCGGGCCGGTTGTCGATGAACAGCACCACCCGGTCGCCCGAGCGCACGCCCTGGGCGGCCAGGCCAGCAGCCACCTTGGCCGCTGCCGCATCGCAAGCGGCATACGACAGGCGCTGCGCACCGCACACCACCGCCTCGGCCTGTGGCGCGCGCTGCGCCGCCGCTTCGAACATCGCCCACACGCTGGTGGGCCGGCCGTCGAAGGTGGCCACGATGCGGTCGCCAAACGCGGCCTCGTGGCGCATAGGCGGCACCGGGTAGTCAGTCCAAAAGTCGGTCATGTTGCAGCACCAGAAGTCGCGAGCAGATTGCACTGCCAAGTGGGCGCCGCGGAACCGGCTTCGCCGGCCCGCTGGGGCCGCCCCCCTGGGGGGGAGCGCCGCAGGCGTTACGGGGGGGTGATATTTGCACCTCGTTCGATGGCGAACTCAGCATCGACGAGTTTGCGCGAATGGTTGAGATCGCTCTGCGCCATCAGCACCGACACGGCCGTGCCCTTGAGCCCGGCGATCACCTCGGCCAGGCGCTTGCTGAGCGCCGGGGCCACGCCTTCGAACGGCTCGTCGAGCAGCAGCAAGCGCGTGCCCACGGCCAGCGCACGGGCCAGGGCTGCCAGCTTCTGCTGGCCACCTGACAGCAACAAGGCTCGGCGGTCCTTCATCTCCAGCAACTCGGGCAGCACCTTGTAGACCAGGGCCAGGCGCTGGTCGACCTGCAGGTCTTTGTGGGTCCACACCGGCACGAGGATGTTTTCTTCAACCGTCAGTTCGGGCACCAGGCCGCGGTCTTCAGGCATGTAGCCGATGCCCATGGCGGCGCGCTCATGGCGGGGCAACTGGGCCAGGTCTTGCCCGTCGAAACTGATCGTGCCCTGGCTCGGCACCAGGTGGCCCATGACCGAGCGCATCAGCGTGGTCTTGCCCGCGCCGTTTCGGCCTACCAGGCCCACCATGGTGCCGTCTGCCACCGTGAGTGACAGGCCGCGCAGGGCGACCACCGACTGGATCGAAACGTGGATGCCTTCAACCTTCAACATGGTGCGGTCTCATTCCGTTAGCAGTTCACCAGTGACATAGCGGCGCACGTCGTCGGTGGCCAGTGCAATGGCCGGCTGGTCGTCGGCGATGATCCGGCCGGCGTAGAAGGCGATCACCCGGGTGGCGTGCCGGGCCACGATGTCCATGTCGTGCTCGACAAACAGCACGGTGGTGTTTTTCTCGTGCCCCAGCGCGCCCATGATGGTGTCCATCATCGGAAACTTCTCTTCGGCCGACACGCCGCTGGTGGGCTCGTCCAGCAGCAGCAGCTTGGGCGCACCGGTCAGCGCCATGGCGATGTCCAGCAGCTTGCGCACGCCACCGGGCAGCTCGGCCACGCGGCGCTCGCGGTGCTCGGCCAGGCCAAAGCGCTGCAGCAGCACATCGGCGCGGGCGATGGCCACGGGCCGGCGCGCCGGCTGCCAGAAGCTCAGCCGCTGGTCGTGGCAGGCGTTGGCCACCAGCATGTTGTCCAGCACCGTCAAGTCGCCGTAGAGCTGCGGAATCTGGAACGAGCGCGCCACCCCCAGGTGGGTGATGGCGCGCGGCTCGAGCGGCGTGATGTCGCGCCCGTCCAGTGTGATGCGGCCTTGGTCGGGCTTGAGGTAGCCGGTGATCATGTTGACGAAGGTGGTCTTGCCCGCGCCGTTGCTGCCGATCAGGCTGACACGCTCGCCCGCGCTGATGCCGATGTTGATGTTCGAAGCGGCCACCACCGCGCCGAAACGTTTCTCCAGCCCCTTGGCCTCCAGAAGGAAACTCATCGCGTCGGCCCCTTAATCCACAGTGAGCCGATGCCCTTGGGCAGGAAGCGGATCACGAACAGCAGGAACAGGCCCAGCGCCAGCTGCCAGGTGTTGGGGAAGTAGGCGCTTGAGAAGCTGCGCACCACTTCCAGCACGGTGCTGGCGACGAATACCGCAGCCACGCTTTGCCAACCCGCCAGGATGGCGACGAAGACGAACTCGCCCGAGGTGGTCCAGAAGCTGAAGGTGGGCTCGATGTGGCCGAGCGACATCACCACCAGCGCACCGCCCAGGCCACCGCAGAAGGCGGCCAGGATGAAGTTGATGGTCATGGCCTGGCGCACCGAGCCGCCCAGGTATTCGACCCGCAGTTCGTTCTCGCGCACGGCCACGGTGACGAGGCCGCGCGTGCTGTCGAAGTAAACCCGCGCCAGCAGGGCCATCACCGTGGCCAGCACCACCGTCAAGCTGTACATGACAAAACCCACGCGCTCGTCGGGCAGCTTGTAGCCCAGCAGGGTGGGACGGCCCACGTTGAAGCCGTCGCTGCCGCCCAGCATGTCCAGCTTCATCAGCAGGCCGTAGGTCACCATCGACAGCGCCAGCGTGAGCATGGCAAAGAAGATGCCGCGGTAACGCGACAACAGCGGCGCAAACGGCGCGGCCACCAGCGTGGCCGCCACCCCGCCGCCAAGGGCCAGGCCCAGTGCGTCGGTGAAGCCCAGCTTGTTGAAGGCCAGCGCCGCAGCGTAACCGCCGATGGCCAGCATCATGCCCTGGCCAAACGGCACCACGCCGCCGCGCATCAAGCCCACGATGCCCAGCGACACCAGGCCATTGGCTGCCGCCATGGTGACCAGGAAGGTCAGCCATTTGGGGGCAAACCAGCCGGCCGCCAGCAGCAGCAGGCAAGCGGCGGCGCCCAAGACCGCGATGCGGCCGTGGCCGGTGCCCGAGACGCGAGCCAAGTTTGGCGGCGATGAGGTTGAAGAAGCGGCGTTCATTGCATGGCCTCAGAAGCAATTCATGGGCACGGCAGCAAGCAAACGCCGTGGAACCGGCTCTGCCGGGCCACTGGCGTTGCCCCCTGGGGGGAGCGCCGAAGGCGCTTCGGGGGGGTCATATCTTCCGCGCTTGTATGCGTTGAAACAGGCCCTCGGGCCGGAACATCAGCACGATGGCCATCACCACGTAGATGGAGAACAGCTCGGCCACCGGCGCCAGGTGCACTGCAAAGCTGCGTGCCAGGCCGACGATGATGGCGCCCACGGCGGCCCCTTCGATGCTGCCCAGGCCGCCGATGATGACCACGGCGAACGACACGATGATCACGCCCACCGACACGCCCGGCTGCACCGAGATCATCGGCGCGGTGAAGGCGCCGCCGATGGCGGCCAGAAAGATGCCTACCGAAAAGGCGCCCATGTAGATGCGCGACACATTGACGCCCATGCTCGATGCCACCTCGGGGCTGTGGATCACGGCCAGCACGATCTTGCCGGTGCGGGTGCGGTTCAGGCCCCACCACACCGCCAGGCCGATCAGCACCGCCAGGCCCACCAGCAGAAAGTCGTAGCCCACATAGGTCTGCACGCCCACGTTGACCTTGCCGAACAAGGAATACGGCTCGGACACGTAGTAGGGGTTGGCGCCCCACACCAGCTTGGTCACGTCTTCCATGATCAGGAACATGGCGTAAGTGACCAGCACCAGCAGCACCTCGTCACGCCCGTAGAAAAATCGCAGCAGGCCGCGCTCGGTCAAGGGCGCCACGATGGCCGCCACCGCCACCGCCGCCAGCAGCATGGCCACCAGAGACAGCCAGGGCGCCCACTTCATGCTAGCCGCCCAGCCCACAAAGCTGGCCGCTGCATAAGCGCCCAGAGCATAGAAGCTGCCATGCGCGATATTGAGGATCTTGAGCACGCCAAACACCAGCGTGAGCCCGAGCGCAACGATGAACAGCCAGGACGCGTACGTCAGGCCGTCG
>JANOAQ010000736.1:0-1872 GCA_031411195.1 Burkholderiaceae bacterium
CCCGCCAAGTTGATCGAAGTGATCGGCAAGGTGCTTCGCTGAAGCCTGATTTCTCCGCGCATCGCCACCCGTGCCGAAGCGCGTGCCCAAAATTTCCGAGGACTTCCAGCCATGGCTGAGATGAGCAACGAGAACGCCAACGCCGCCGCCGGCATTGATCTGAGCCAGTTCTTCCAGGTCTTCTTCGAAGAAGCCGGCGAGAACCTTCAGACGATGGAGCAGATGCTGCTGGAGCTGGACATCAGCGCCGCCGACGACGAGGAGCTGAACGCGATCTTTCGCTGCGCGCACTCGGTCAAGGGCGGCGCTGCCACGTTCGGCTTCTCCGATGTCGCCCAGCTCACCCACCAGATGGAAGCCTTGCTGGACAAGCTGCGCCGGCATGAACTGATGCCGACCATCCAGATGGTGGACGTGCTGCTGGCAGCCGGTGACGCACTGAAGGCCCTGCTGGCACGCCACCAAGGCACTGGCGATGCCGTGCCCGACACCACTGAACTGCTCAGCACCATCAAGACCTTGTGCGAAGGCAGCAAGGTCGACACCGTCGCCAACACCGCGGCCACCGCGTCTGCGGCGCCAGAGCCCACCCCGGTGGTGGCCGGTGTGCGCGAGGTGGCGCTGACCGTGACCCATCTGGAAGACGCCAGCCTCTATGACAGCCTGGTCGAGCTGTTCAAGGAAATCACCGGCCTGGGCGACATCGAGCCGCTCGATGCCGCGCCAGCGGCCGATGGCTCGCGCCGCTTCAAGATCACCACCACCAGCAGCGACGCCGATCTGCTGGACCTGTTCACCTTTCATGTGCCGCGCGATGCTGTGGCACTGGAGCCGTTGAACCCGCCGGCAGACGCCGCGGCTGCCGCCGACGCCCAACAGGAAACCGGCTACGGCTTCTTCGACAACGCGCCGGGCGCGCCCCAGCCGGCGGTTGCCGCACCGGCGGCCCTGGCGACCGAAGCGCCCAAACCCGATCTGGCCTCGGCCCGACCGGCCGCACCCCGCGCCGCCGCGCCTCGGGCCGACGGCAAGGCCGCCGCCGCCCTGGAATCGGCCACGCTGCGTGTGTCGGTCGAGAAGGTGGACCAGCTGATCAATCTGGTGGGCGAGCTCGTCATCACCCAGGCCATGCTGGCGCAAAACAGCAAGGGGCTGGATGCGGGCCTGAGCCAGCAGATGGCCTCGGGCCTGGCCGACCTGGAACGCAACACCCGCGATTTGCAGGAAGCGGTGATGTCGATCCGCATGATCCCGATGTCGATGGTCTTCAACCGCTTCCCGCGCATGTTGCGTGACCTGGCTGCCAAGCTGGGCAAGAAGGTGGAACTGGTGACGCTGGGCGAAAGCACCGAACTGGACAAGGGCATGGTCGAGAAGATCACCGACCCGCTGACCCACCTGGTGCGCAACAGCTGCGACCACGGCATCGAGCTGCCAGCCGAGCGCATCGCCAAGGGCAAGCCCGAGCACGGCACGCTGACGCTGGTGGCCAGCCACCAGGGCGGCAGCATCGTCATCGAGGTGCGCGACGACGGCAAGGGCCTGAACCGCGACAAGCTGATCCAGAAGGCACGCGAAAAAGGCATCGACGCACCCGACTCGATGACCGACAACGAGGTCTGGAATCTCATCTTCGCGCCGGGCTTCAGCACTGCCGAGGTGGTGACGGATGTGTCAGGCCGGGGCGTCGGCATGGACGTGGTGAAGAAGAACATCACCGCCCTGGGTGGCAGTGTCGAGATCGACAGCGCCGAGGGCTACGGCATGAGCGTCAAGGTGCGCCTGCCGCTGACCCTGGCCATCATGGACGGCATGAGCGTGGGCGTGGGCGACGAGTGCTACATCCTGCCGCTGGGCAGCGTGGTCGAGTCG
>JANOAQ010000737.1:0-9753 GCA_031411195.1 Burkholderiaceae bacterium
GATGCCGGCCGGCAGGTCGGCCTGGATCAGATCAACCCGTTCGCGCAGCGCATCGCCCAGCGCGATGATGTCGCCGCCCTTGGCCATCGACACCCCCAGGGCAATCACCGACTTGCCCTGATGGCGCACCTTCACCGCCGGTGGGTCGACGAAGGCCCGCTTCACGTCGGCGATGTCGGACAGTTGCACGGTGCTGGACACACCGGTGGCGGCGTTGGTGGCGCGGATGGGAAAGCGCTTGATGTCGTCGACCGTTCGAAATGCCCCACCCACCCGCACCTGCAGGTTCTGGCTGCCGGCGTCGAGCAAGCCTGCGCCTTCCACCGCGTTCTGCGCGGCCAGTTGCGCCAGCACCTGGTTCATGTCCAGTCCCAACTGGGCCAGGCGCTTCTGTGACAGTTCGATGAAGACCTTCTCGGCCTGGGCACCAAACAACTCCACCTTGGCGACATCGGGCACACGCAGCAGTTGCGACCGAACGCTTTCGGCAAAGACCCGCAGCTCTTCGTCCGTGAAGCCTTCAGCCGACAGCGCAAAGATCGAACCGTAAACGTCGCCGAAGTCGTCGTTGAACACCGGTCCGATCACGCCCTGCGGCAGGGTACTGCGCAGATCACCCACGCGCTTGCGCACCTGGTACCAGCTGTTGGTCACCTCCTTGGGGGGTGCACTGTCCTTGAGTTCCAGGATGGTCAGCGATTCACCGGGCTTGGTGTAGCTGCGGATGGCGTCGGCGTGCGGCACCTCTTGCAGGGTGCGCTCGATCTTGTCGGTCACCTGCTCGGCCATCTGCTGGGCCGTGGCGCCTGGCCAGAACGATTGCACGACCATGGCGCGGAAGGTGAATGGCGGGTCTTCGTCCTGCCCCAGCTGAAAGTAGGCCGCCACGCCCAACATCATCAACACCACCATCAGGTAGCGCGTGAGGGCGGCATGCTCCAAGGCCCAGCGTGAGATGTTGAAGCGCTTGGTGTGCTGGTCGCTGGGCGGCAGGGTGCTCATGGCTTGCGGCTCCGGCGATCAGCGCGAGGCCGGCACGGCGGCCGGCGCAGCGGGCATGGGCAATGCGGAGGCAGGGCCTGGAGGCATCGGCACGCCGGGTTCGACGTACCAGCGCACTTTCTGACCCGGTGTCAACGCATGCACGCCGGCCGTCACCACGGCCTGGCCAGCGGACAAGCCGCCTGCCAACACCACCAGATTGCCCTCTGCACCTGCCAGCACGATGGGCTGGGCGCGTACGGCCATGGTGGCGCGGTCGACCACCCAGACATGGCTCTTTCCGCCCTGTTCGAACACCGCCGGCAGAGGCAACTTGATCACATTCGCGGCCATGGGTGTGTCCACCAGCACCGTGGCCGTCTGGCCCAGGCGCAAGGCGGTAGCGCCGATGTCGGCCTTGACCAGAAAGGTGCGCGTCGCCGGATCAGCCGCGCCAGCAACTTCACGCACAGTGGCCGGCACGGTGGCGTCGTTGCTGCCCCAGGCCCTCAGGCGCATGGCGCCCTGCTTGCCGATCAAGGCGCGCATGGCTGCTGCTCGGTCCTCCGATACGCTGAACACTGCATCTCGCGGGCCATCGTGGGCCAGGCGCAGGACCGGCGCGCCGGCCGACAGCACCGCGCCGGGTTCGGCCTCCACTGCAGTGACCACGCCCGACGCATCGGCCGACAGCACCGCATAACCTGCCTGGTTGCTTTGCAAACCGGCCTGGACGCGTGCCTGTTCGGCCTGGCTGCGGGCCGCCTTGAGGCCCGCCTCGCGCCGCTCCAGTTCCAGGCCGCTGATGAAGCCTTGCTCGCGCAGGTCCTTGTAACGCTTGAACTCGGCCTCGCTGAAGGCCAGTTGCGCTTCGGCCGAACTCAAGGCCGACCGCGCTGAATCCTGGCCCAGCTTCAGGTCCGTGGCGTCGATCTGGGCCAGCGCCTGACCCGCCTTCACCGTGTCGCCCAAATTGGCCATGCGTTTGACCAGCTTGCCACCGACCCGAAACCCCAGACGCGACTCGGTGCGGGCCCGAATCTCGGCCGCGTATTCGTGCGCCATGGCCGTCGATCCCGGCTGCACGTTCAGGGTGCGCACTGCGCGCACGGGCTCTTCGGCAGGTGGCGCTGGTTGGCAGGCCAGCAGGACAGGCGTGATCAGCAACGGCATAAGGTAATGGCGCATGGGCAGTCCGAGGAGGTTTCGGCGGGTCATCAAAAAGGCTTGCAGTCACTTTTAATGACTGACCGGTCAGTAATATAGGACCCACACTGACCTGTGTCAATTGGCCTGGCTTCGTGCGCGATGGCTCAAAACTGGACGACCAGGACCATCACTGACAATGCAAGCCGTGGCTGTCGAGCATTACGAAAACTTTCCTGTGGCGTCATGGCTGTGTCCGACACACCTGCGCAGCGCCGTGGTCGCCGTCTACCACTTTGCCCGCACCGCCGATGACATTGCCGATGAAGGCGACGCCTCGCCAGCCGACCGCCTGCGCCTGCTCGCCCGCTACCGCATTGCGCTGAACCAGGCACTGGCGGGTGCTGTCAACCCTGCCGACTGGCCGGACGTGTTCGCACCTTTGGCCCGCGCCATCGACCAGCACCGATTGCCCGTGCTCTGCCTGCATGAGTTGCTCGACGCGTTCGAGCAGGACACCGGCAACCCGCGCTACCCCGGCCGCTTGGCCCTGCTGGACTACTGCCGCCGCTCGGCCAACCCTGTGGGCCGGATGATGCTGCACCTGGCGGGCATTCAAGACGCGGTGTCGCTTGCCCAATCCGATGCCATCTGCTCCGCTTTGCAGTTGATCAATTTTTGGCAAGACCCCAGCGTCGACCTGCCCCGCGGCCGCCACTACCTGCCAGAAGCCGATGTCAGTCGGCACGGCCTGACGCTGGATGCCTTGGCATGCCAGAGAGACAGCGCCAACTCGCAGGCCCTGCTGCGCGACTTGTGCCTGTGGGCCGCCGACCTGATGCAGCAAGGCGCGCCGCTGGCCTGCCGCGTGCCCGGACGCCTGGGATGGGAATTGCGCTTCGTGGTGCAAGGCGGGCTGCGCATCCTTGAGAGAATCGGCGGCATGCAGTACCGCACACTCCACCAACGCCCGGTGCTCGGCCTGGCCGACGCGCCGGTGCTGGCCTGGCGCGCGCTGCGCATGCGGGCTGACCGCCCGGCCCCCGGTTTTTACTTGCCGTGATCGCACAGATGAGCCCCCAGCAGTATGTGCAGGACAAGGCCGCAGGCAGTGGATCGTCTTTCTACTATGCGTTTCTTTTTTTGCCGCCGGCACGTCGCGCGGCCATCACCGCGTTTTATGCCTTCTGCCGAGAGGTGGACGATGTGGTCGACGAGATGCGCGACGCCAGCGTGGCTGCCAGCAAACTGGGCTGGTGGCGCCAGGAGGTTGCCCGTGCATTCAACGGACTGCCCACCCATCCGGTGACGCAAGCCCTGATGCCCCATGCGCCTACCTACGGCATCACGGGCGACCACCTTCTGGCAGTGATCGAAGGTTGCGAGATGGACTTGCAGCAGACCCGGTACCTCGACTTCAACGGGCTACAGCGCTACTGTCACCTCGTGGCCGGCGTGGTTGGCGAAGTCGCTGCACGAATCTTCGGCCACACCCAGGCGGGCACCCTTGACTACGCCCACCGTATGGGCCGAGCGTTGCAGTTGACCAACATCCTGCGCGACGTGGGCGACGACGCCCGGCGCGGGCGCATCTACCTTCCGATGAGCGAACTGCAACGCTTCGATGTGAAGGCACATGAACTTCTCAAGCGTGAAAGCCCCTGGGGCTACAGCGACCGCTTCACTGCATTGATGCGGTTTCAGGCCGAGCGTGCACATGCCACTTACGACGAGGCCCTGGCCCTGTTGCCCGAGACCGACCGCGTGGCGCAAAAGCCGGGATTGATGATGGCCAACATCTACCGCAGCTTGCTGCGCGAGATAGAGGCCGACGGCTTTCGTGTGCTGCACCAGCGCACCTCGTTGACGCCGCTTCGCAAGCTGTGGATCGCCCTGGCAACGCACTGGCGCGGCCGGTGACTCTGTCCGGTGCCCGCCGCCTGGCGGTGGTGGGCGCCGGCTGGGCGGGATTGGCAGCCGCAGTGGCGGCCACCCGGCGTGGCGCGCAGGTCACACTGTTCGAGATGGCACGCCAGCCAGGTGGTCGGGCAAGGCAGGTCAACACCGGTGTCGGCCACTTCGACAATGGCCAGCACATCCTCATCGGTGCGTACACCGCCACACTGGATTTGATGCGCAGTGTGGGGGCCGACCCTGAAGTACTTTTGCTGCGCCGGCCCTTGGCCTGGGCCGACCCGCAAGGCCAGGGCCTGGCCCTGCCGCCGGGCGCACCGCTGCCGTCCTTCGTGCGGGCCACCCTGGCCATGCACGCCTGGCGGTGGCCAGCACGCCTGGCCCTGCTGCGGGCAGCCACCGGCTGGATGTTGGGTGGTTTTCAATGCCCGCAGCACATGACCGTCGAGCACTTGTGCGGCCACCTGCCAATGTCCGTGCAACGCGAACTGATCGAGCCGCTGTGTGTTGCCGCCCTCAACACCCCCATGGCGCAGGCCAGTGGCACGGTGTTTTTGCGTGTGCTGCGTGACGCGCTTTTCAGCGGCCGCGGCAGCGCCGATCTGCTGCTGCCCCGACAACCGCTGTCGGCTCTGTTGCCTGCACCAGCCTGGGCCTGGCTGTCAGCCCACGGCGCTGTGTGCCTTGCAGGGCGCCGGGTGCAATCGCTGCAGGCCAGGAGCAGCGGCTGGCTGGTGGACGGCGACCCCTTCGATTCGGTCGTCTTGGCCTGCAGTGCCACAGAAGCGGCGCGACTGGTCACCCCGCTTCAGCCCGCCTGGGCAAGCCAGGCCAACGCGCTGCGCTACGAACCCATCGTCACCGCCTACCTGCGCGATGCCAGCCTGAGCACCCGCCACCCCATGGTGCTGCTGCCCGCGCCCGCCAAGGGCGTGCCGGGCCCTGCCCAATTTGCCTTCGACCTGGGTGCCCTGCACACCGATGCGACGGCGGCAGGGTTGTGGGCCTGGGTTGCCAGCAGCGCCGCGCGCGCATTGGCCGACGGTTTGCCGGCTTGCGGGCAGGCGCTTCTGGGCCAGGCCCGCGCTGCTTTCCCGGGCCACTTTTCAGGGCCTTATGACCAAGTGCTGGTGCATCTGGCGGCCGAACGGCGCGCCACCTTTGCCTGCACCCCTGAACTACAGCGCCCGCCCGCCGCCATCGCGCCCGGCTTGAGTGCAGCGGGCGACTACGTTGCAGGCCCCTATCCCGCCACCTTGGAGGGTGCCGTGCGCAGCGGACTGGCGGCGGCCTCGAACCTGCAATAAGCGCTGCAGACTATCCACAACACTTCACCATGCCAATTCGAGTTTCGCCATGCAAAATAGGCGCAACCTCAGGATTGCCCATGCCCACCAAGAAAGAAGGACAGACGCCGGCCATCCAGGTCATCGAGCGCATGTTCTCGCTGCTCGACGCCTTGGCTGCGCACCAGGATCCGGTGTCGTTGAAAGAACTGAGCGAGCGCACGGGGCTGCACCCGTCCACCGCGCACCGCATCCTCAATGATCTGGCCATTGGCCGGTATGTGGACCGACCGGAGGCCGGAAGCTACCGCTTGGGTATGCGGCTGCTTGAATTGGGCAACCTGGTCAAGGCCCGGCTGGATGTCCGAGATGCCGCCATCGGCCCCATGCGCGAGTTGCACAAGCTCACCCACCAGGCAGTGAACCTGTCCGTGCGACAAGGTGACGAGATCGTCTACATCGAGCGCACCTACAGCGAACGCTCAGGCATGCAGGTGGTGCGGGCCGTCGGTGGCCGTGCACCGCTGCACCTCACATCCGTGGGCAAGCTGTTTCTTGCCCATGACGACCCGCAGCGCGTGCGCGCCTATGCCAGCCGGACGGGGCTGTCAGGCCACACCCGAAACAGCCTGACCGAATTGCCCGCGCTCGAACGTGAACTGGCACTGGTACGTCAAAGCGCGCTGGCACGCGACGACGAAGAACTGGAGCTGGGGGTGCGCTGCATGGCTGCAGGCATCTTTGATGACCAGGGCAGGCTGGTGGCCGGCCTGTCGATATCTGCGCCAGCCGACCGGCTGGAAGAGTCTTGGGCCGAGCGCGTGAAGAGCACGGCCGCCCAGATTTCGGAATCGCTCGGCCATCGCATTGGATGATCCTGCCGGATGCGGCGCCCCAACCTGGGCGCAGCAGGCCAAACCTGTGAAGGTCAGGATGTTCGGCGTGCTGGCACCGTGGCTGCCGAGCTGTTGCCCAGCCACTTGCGGATGCGCTCGGCGTCACCAATGCGGGAGTATTTGCCGGCGGAATCCAGCAAAACCATGATGAGCTTTCGCCCGGCCAGGTGGGCTTGCATCACAAGGCAACGACCAGCTTCGGAGATGTAGCCGGTCTTCTGCAGGCCAATCTCCCATTGCGGGTTGCTCACCAGCCCATTGGTATTGCGGAACTGCATCAGGCGCTTGCCCACGGGCACCAGCGCTTCATGGGAGGTTGAAAATTCACGCAACAGAGGAATCTGGTGCGCCTCTTTCACCAAAACTGCCAGGTCTTGTGCGGTCGATTGGTTCTTGCTCGACAGGCCTGTGGGCTCAACGTAGTGGGTACCGGGCATGCCCAGCGCGGCCGCCTTGCGATTCATCGCCGCCACAGCCGCCTCCAGGCCACCGGGGTAGTGCCGACCCAGTGCATTGGCCGCACGGTTTTCTGACGACATCAATGCCAAGTGCATCATCTCGCCTCGGGTGAGCTGGGTGCCCACGGCCAGGCGGGAGCGGCTGCCCTTCTCGGTGTCGATGTCATCCTGGGTGATGGTCAGCACCTCATCCAGCGGTTGCCTGGCCTCGGCCACCACCAGCCCGGTCATCAGCTTGGTGATCGAGGCAATGGGCAACACTGCGCTGGAGTTCTTGCTGAACAGCACTTCGTTGGTGTCCTGATCGATCACCAACGCCACGCTTGACTTCAGGTCCAATGCATCACCACCTGCATGAAGCCCTTGAATCTGACCGAAGCTGGCTTTGGCGGGCACAGCCGCTACATACGCCGCCTTGCGAAGGCGTGCGGTGTGGCCAGCCGACACGCGCTGTTTAGACCGCACTTTGCTTACCGCACCAGACTTCGCAGCGCTCGCTTTGCTTTGTGTCTCACCAGCCAGGGCAGGCATCGAAGTTCCGACGGCAAGGCACACACCCAATAGCAACATCGGCAACGAAAATTTCATGGTGATCCAGGCAAGGTGGGAAGCTCAAGTATGCGCAGCGAAGTGTAGGTGACAGCAAAAACATGCGCAAGATCAAAAACTTGCGCGTGCTTTCTAAAGTAGACAAACGTTGGTTCGGGTCAACCCTGAGCGGCCACGCGGTCGAGGTTGGCGTGCAATTTGCTCAACGCTGCCAGGTAGGCTTTGGCTGACGCCACCACGATGTCGGGGTCGGCGCCCACACCATTGACCACCCGGCCGCCCAGTTGCAGGCGTACCGTCACCTCACCCTGCGATTCTGTCGAGCCGCTGGTGATGGCATTGACCGAATAGAGCACCAATTCGGCGCCACTTGCCACCCGGCTCTCGATGGCTTTTAGGCTGGCGTCGACCGGACCGTTGCCATCGCTTTCGGCGCTGTGCTCTACCGTGCCGGCGGCAAACACTACCTTGGCCTGAGGCCGCTCGCCAGTTTCGGAATGCTGGTTCAGTGAAACCAGGCGGTAGTGCTCGCGCTCGCGCGTGACGCTTTCGTCACTGGCCAGCGCGATGATATCTTCGTCAAAGATTTCGGCCTTGCGGTCGGCCAAGTCCTTGAAACGCGCAAAAGCCGTGTTGACGTCGGCCTCGCTGTGCATCTCGATGCCCAATTCCTGCAGGCGTTGCTTGAAGGCATTGCGGCCGCTCAGCTTGCCCAGCACGATCTTGTTGGCGGCCCAGCCCACGTCCTCGGCCCGCATGATCTCGTAGGTATCACGGGCCTTGAGCACGCCGTCCTGGTGGATGCCGCTGGCATGGGCAAAGGCATTGGCGCCCACCACCGCCTTGTTGGGTTGCACCACGAAGCCGGTGGTCTGGCTGACCATGCGCGAGGCTGCCACGATCTGCGTGGCATCGATGCGCACGTCCAGGTTGAAGTAGTCGCGACGGGTCTTGACCGCCATGACCACCTCTTCGAGCGAGCAGTTGCCTGCGCGCTCACCCAGGCCGTTGATGGTGCATTCCACCTGCCGCGCGCCGCCGATCATCACCCCCGCCAGAGAGTTGGCCACCGCCATGCCCAAGTCGTTGTGGCAGTGAACGCTCCAGACCACCTTGTCGCTGTTGGGCACACGCTCGCGCAGGTTGCGGATGAACTCGCCATACAACTGGGGCACGGCGTAGCCTACGGTGTCGGGAATGTTGAGCGTCGTCGCGCCCTCCTTGATCACGGCTTCGAGCACACGGCACAAGAAGTCGGGGTCGGAGCGGTAACCGTCCTCGGGGCTGAACTCGATGTCGTCGCACAGGTTGCGCGCAAAGCGCACCGACAGCTTGGCCTGCTCGAACACCTGGTCGGGCGTCATGCGCAGTTTCTTGTCCATGTGCAGCGCACTGGTGGCGATGAAGGTGTGGATGCGCGAGCGCCTGGCGCCCAGCAAAGCCTCGGCGGCGCGGGCAATGTCGCGGTCATTGGCACGCGCCAGAGAGCAGACAGTGGAGTCCTTGATCGCTGCGGCAATGGCCTTCACACATTCGAAGTCGCCGTTGCTGGACGCTGCAAAGCCGGCCTCGATCACATCCACCTTCAATCGCTCCAGTTGACGGGCAATGCGCAGCTTTTCATCGCGCGTCATCGATGCGCCAGGCGACTGTTCGCCATCACGCAAGGTGGTGTCGAAAATGATGAGTTGATCGGCCATGTACGGTGCTCCTCGGTGTGTTTCAGTCGGCCGTTGCGGTGTCGCGCGGGGATGCCTGCAGGGTGGCACCACTGCGCAGCAGGCCCGAGACCACGGCCTTCATCGACGCGGTGACGATGTTGCCGTCGATGCCCACGCCGAACAGGGTGCGAGTATCGGCGATGCGCAGCTCCAGGTAGGCCGCCGCCTTGGCCTGTGCGCCGGCGCCAATGGCGTGTTCATGGAAGTCAAGCACGGCCATCTGCACGCCAGTGACACGCGACAGGCCGTCGACAAAGGCCTCCACCGGCCCGCGGCCTTCACCCTGCAACTTAACCTGGCCGCCACCGGCGGCCAAGCGCACGGCCACCCGGATGCGGCCATCGGCCAGTTCGTCGATGTGCTGCTGGTCGACATGCACCACGCCCTCGCCCAGGTGGTAGGCCTCGGCAAACAGCGTCCAGATGTCCGCCGCGCTCAACTCCTTGCCCTGCACGTCCATCACGGCCTGAACCGAGGACGAGAACTCGATCTGCAATCGACGCGGCAGTTCGAGTCCGCATTCGCTCTCAAGCAGGTAGCTGATGCCGCCCTTGCCCGACTGGCTGTTGACGCGGATCACCGCGTCGTAGCTGCGCCCCAGGTCTTTGGGATCGATCGGCAGGTAGGGCATGTCCCAGATCTCATCGTCGCGCCGGGCCGCAAAGGCCTTCTTGATGGCGTCCTGGTGCGAGCCCGAGAACGAGGTGTAGACCAGATCGCCCACATACGGATGGCGCGGATGCACCGGCAACTGGTTGCAGTGCTCCACCGTGCGCCGAATTTCGTCGATGTCGGAGAAATC
>JANOAQ010000738.1:0-2829 GCA_031411195.1 Burkholderiaceae bacterium
CAGCTGGCGCTCGCCTGTACTGTGCGGCCGCACCGGGCCGGCCTGCCCAGTTTTTCTCCGTGTCCCCCGCAGTCACCATTGCAGGTGCCGGCTCCTCCTTTACCTGCGCAAAACAGGGCAGACCACCCCGGTGCTGAACCACCACTGTTGCGCCACGCGGTTCAACAGCCTGGACAACCAATGACGTGTCCGGGCCGAGGGCGCCGGGTGACCGGATGACGCAGGTAAAGGAGGAGGCTTTGGCCGACAGGCCGAAGCCGGGGGACACGGAGTCAGCCGGTCACCCGGCGGCCTCGGCCGCCGACGTGCGGAAGAGGGATCTCACAAACAACACAAACCAAAACTCAATACGGCTTTCGCGAAGGATCCGCCAGCGGATTGGGCGTGGGCTCGGCGATCTTCTTGAGCAGGTTGCGGTCGGTGTGGTGGAAGGGCTCGGCCTGGCCGCGGATCTGCAGCACGGTGTCTTCTTCGTAGCCCCAGGTGCCATCGTCGTTGACCGTCACCTTGATGGTGAACGAGGTGGTCTTGAAGGCATGTTCCAAGAAAGGCGCCGAGCAGATGCCCCAGGTGCTCAACCCCTGCGTGGCCACCAGATCGAAGGTCTTGGCATCAGCCGCCGCCGTGCCCGACGCCATGGCTGTCTGCCCGCGCGGGATGGTCAGCGTGTGGATGATGGTGCTGGTGGCCGGCTCCCACAGCCAGTAGCCCACCTGGTCGTGATAAGTCTTGACCTGGTCGGGTTTGGTGACATGCGTGTGGTACCGCAAGCCGTACAAGAGTTGCGGGCCGTTGGTCTGCGGGTCGATCGGCTGCAGCTCGATGCGCTCGACGAAGGCCTGCTTCTTGGGGCCATCGGCCTTGGGCTTCACATCCAGTCCGCGGGTGCCTTGCCACACGCCCGCCAGGGCACGCAGCGGGCCCAGGTTGGTCAGGGTGTTGACGTCGATGTCGGCCGGCTCGGTGTAGATGTCCTTGGGAAAGTCGCTCATGTTCGAAAGGAGAAGAGTTTGCGAAAAGGGTTCACTTGCCGTTGAGCTTGGCCTTGAGGTCCTGCCCCACGCCCTTGTTGACGAACTGGAAGGTGGCCACCTGGGCCAAGTCAACCTCGCCGGGCTTGTACAGACCGGCCTTGACCATCTGCTCGTAAAAATCCTTCACGCGCGCCGCATTCATCGCGCCGATGCCCTTGGTGGCGGCCTCGCCGGAGTCGACGATGCCCTGGGACTTCATCAGCGCCACGCTGGCCTCCATCTCGGCCTCGCTCATCTCGGGGTTGTCTTTCACCATCAGCGCGTTGGCCGCCTTGCGGTTGCCGTACAAATAATTGACCCAGCCGATGGTGCTGGCATCGACAAAGCGCTGCACCAGATCGGCCTTGTTCTTGACAGTGTCGGTGCGCGCCTCGATCACCGTGCTGTAGGTCGAGAAGCCGTGATCGGCCAGCAAGTGCACCACTGGCTTGAACTTGCCCTGGTTTTCGACGTAGATCGGCTCGGCCACCGAGTAGCCCTGCTGGATGGACTTGTTGTTCGACAGGAAAGGGCCGAGGTTGTAGTTGTAGGGCTTGAGGGCCTCGTCCTTGAAGCCGTGCGTCACCTTCAGCCACTGCCACCAGCTGAACTGGCCGTCCTTGGCGATCAGGGCCAGCGGCGCGCCCTTGAGCTTGTCGAAGTTTTCATAGCCTTGGCCGGGGTGCGCCAGCAGGGCCTGCGGGTCCTTCTGGAACATGGCCGCCACCACCACGGTGGGCACCTTGTTCTTGACGTTGTCGAAGCTGTGCAGCAGGTTGCCGGTCATCAAAAAATCAATGCGTCCGGCCGGCAGCAGCGGGCGGTTGTTGACCGAGGGGCCGCCTTGCTGGATGGTGACGTCCAGGCCGAATTTCTTGTAGGTGCCATCGGCCACCGCCTGGTAGAAGCCGCCGTGCGCGGCCTGGGCCTTCCAATTAGTGGCGAAGGTGACCTTGTCCTGGGCGATGGCCGGGAACGCCAGCACCACAGCGACGGCGAGAGTGAAGCGGATTTGCATCGAGGTGTCCTTTGAAGCCGACGGGTCTGGATCAAGCAAACGAAGCGCGTCGGGGGTGGTTCATTCTCTAGCAGCATGCCACGGCCCCAGCAGCCAGCGTGAGAGGGCGTTGAATGCCCAGAAAATGCCCACACCAGTGGCCACCAGCAAGGTGAGCGCGGCAAACATCTTGGGGGTCTCGGTGCGAAAGCTGGCCTCCAGGATGCGCGAGGCCAGGCCGGTCTCGCGGCCTGCCGCACCAGCCACCATCTCGGCGGTCACGGCGCCGATCAGGCTCAGGCCGCCCGAGATCTTGAGCCCCGCCACGAAGTAGGGCAAGGCCGTTGGCGCGCGCAGCAGGGCCAGGCGCTGCCAGGGCGTGGCGCGGTACAGGCGGAACAGATCGCGCAGGTTGGCGTCGGTGGCGCGCAGGCCGATCACGGTGTTCGACAGGATGGGAAAGAAGGCCACGATCCACGCACACAGCAGCAGCGCCGCGGTGGTGCTGTGCACATAGATCAGGATCAGCGGCGCCACCGCCACGATGGGCGTGACCTGCAGCACCACGGCCACCGGAAACAAGGCCCGCTCCAGCGTGGGCTAGAGCGCAAAGACCACCGCGATCAGCACCCCGCCGGCGCAGGCCAGGGCCAATGCGCCGGCGGTCACCTGCACCGTCACCCACCAACTGCCGGCCAATGAGCCGAAGTGCAGCCACAGCGTGCTGGCGATGAGGCTGGGGGCCGGCAGGGTGTAGGCGGGGATCTGGGCCAGGCGCACCAGCGCCTCCCAGCCGGCCAGCAGGCCCAGCAGCACCAG
>JANOAQ010000739.1:0-1776 GCA_031411195.1 Burkholderiaceae bacterium
GGGCATGCTGGACGCCGGTGCAGCGGTGGCCCGTGTGCAAGCAGCCCTGGCCGCGCCCACTGCGGCCATCAGTGCGTCCACGCTGTCGCCCACGGTTGGCGAATCGGTCAGCCTGAGCGGTGCCGCCTCCGCGGCCACGACCGGCCGCACCCTCACCAGCTACCAATGGGTCATCACCAGTGGCGCCAGCCTGGCCAGCCTGGTCGGCGCCACCGATGGCGTGGGTGCCAGCCTGGCCACCAACGCCGCCGGCGCGGTGGTGGTGCAGCTGACAGTGACCGACAACACCGGTGCCAGCCGCAGCACCACCGCTGCATTGACAGTAGCCGCAGCGCCCGTGGTGGTCACACCCACGCCCAGCAGCGGTGGTGGTGGTGGCGCGCTGGACGGGTCGTGGTTGGGCGGCCTGGCCCTGGCGGTGCTGGCGCTGCTGGTGCGCCCTCGTTCGGCCCGCGCCCCGCAAGCCGGGCGCTGAACGCAGCGCTCCCGGCCCAAGCCCTCAGGGGCGGCTGCTGGCAGCGGGGCTGCCGCCCGTTGCTGCCGCACTGGCCGCAACGCCCGATGCCGGCACGGTGCGCGCGGCCGAGGCCGCAACCCGGGCCGATGCGGCCGGCACTGCCGGCGCTGTTGGCGAACTGGCCGAAGCCTTGGGCAGCGCCGGAATAGCCGACGCCACCGGCAAGGCCGGCAGCGCCTGCCCATCACAGCCCGTAAAACCCGGCCCGCTGGGCAGGCGCAGGCCCGCCAGGCGGGCGCGCAAGGTGCCATCGGCCGAGGGCAGGCGAATCAAGGTCTGGTTTTGCGCCGGTCGCAGCATGACGACCCGGGCGGTGCGCACGCCGCGCAGCACCATGCGCGCCAGCGCGGCATCGGCCGCCGGCTTGCCGTCGAACTGGCCCAGGCTGAGGCCGGGCATCAGCTCGGGCGGGCTGCGCAGCTCTTCGACATCCAGGCGCATGCGGCGCACCTCGTCGCTCTTGCGTTGCAGCAATTCGCGGTCGCTGTAGCGGCCCATGTAGATGATGTAGGCGCCAGGCGCCTCGGAGCGGATGGCCTGCCAGGCCGCCGGGGCGATGCCCGCATCGCGCAAGGTGCGTTCGGCGACTTCGGCCTCGCCATTGGTGAAGGGGCCGGCTTGCAGGCAGTGGGTGGCACGGGCGGCGCTGGCCGCCGCATCGGCCGCCGTCAGGGCGGCACTGGCGGCCGGCGCTGGCAGCACCTGCACCCAATCGGGCTGCACCTGGCGCTGCAGGCGCTCAGGTTCACGCTGGGTAGTCTGGCCCAGGCCGCCGCTTAGGCCGTCGAAGGCGCCCAGATGCGCCAGCAGCAGCAGCACGTTGGCGATCCCCAGCACCCACAGCAGGGTTCTCAGCATGTGCCCGCCTCGCTGCCCATGGCCTGGGGCCGCAGGCTCACTTCGCCACTGGCCACAGGGTGGCGTTGCACTGCCTGCGGGCCTTGCACGCGCAACCACAGCGTACCGGTGTGGTCAACCCCATCGGCCACGCCTTGGGGCAGGGCCGCCAAGGTGGTGGTGACCGCCCGGCCCATCAGCACATCGCGCGCGGCAAAGGCCGCCCTCAGTGGCGAAAATCCCTCGCGCTCGAAGGCCAGCAGTGCCCGAACCAGCGGCCCGGCCACCCGTGCCAGTGCCTGCGGCGCGGTGATGCCGGGCAGCCATTCCTGCAGGCAGGCGTGGCCCCAGCTCAGTTCGGGCGCATCGGCCTGGGGCGGCAAGGCTTGCAGGTTCAGGCCCACACCCACCACCGCCACCCG
>JANOAQ010000740.1:0-4718 GCA_031411195.1 Burkholderiaceae bacterium
ACGGGCCCTTCGCTGGAGTAGGACGTGACTGGAAATGTAGCGGCCACTGGGCCTCCGCGGGTCGGTGTTGGTCAACCGCCGATACGCCTGGCGCATCGGCGACCGCGATGGATCACTTGAAGGCGATGGCCTTGCCGGCGCCGTCCTTGATGCTGGCAGCCCACTGCTTGCGCACCAGGTCCTTCACCGAGGCGGGCAGGGCAACGTAGTCCAGATCGTCGGCCGCCTGGTCACCCTGGTTGTAGGCCCACTCGAAGAACTTCAATGCGTTGCTGGCATTGACGGGCTTGTCCTGCACCTTGTGCATCAGCACGTAGGTGGGGTTGGACAGGGGCCAGGACGCCTTGCCCGGTTGCTCGGTGGTGATCTGGTAGAACGTCTTGGACCAGTCGGCACCCGCCGCGGCGGCCTTGAAGCCGTCTTCACTGGGCGGCACGAATTGGCCGTCGCGGTTTTTCAACAGCGTGTAGACCATCTTGTTCTGCTTGACGTAGGCGTACTCGACGTAGCCGATCGAGTTGGGCAAGCGCTGCACGAACGCGGCCACGCCTTCATTGCCCTTTCCGCCATTGCCCACCGGCCAGTTCACCGCCGTGCCTTCGCCGACCTTGGCCTTCCATTCGGCGTTCACCTTCGACAGGTAGTTGGTGAAGACGAAGCTGGTGCCCGAACCGTCAGCGCGGCGAACCACGGTGATGTCGGCCGCCGGCAAGTCAACGCCAGGGTTGAGCGCCGTCAGCGCCGGGTCGTTCCACTTGGTGATCTTGCCCAAGTAGATGTCACCCAGGACGGCGCCGGTCAGCTTGATCTGGCCTGGCGCGATGCCCTTGATGTTGACGACCGGCACCACACCCCCGATGACCGTGGGGAACTGCATCAAGCCGTCCTTGGCCAGGTCTTCGTCGGTCAGCGGCATGTCGGATGCACCGAAGTCGACCGTCTTGGACTTGATCTGTTTGATGCCCGCACCCGACCCCACCGACTGGTAGTTGATGCGCGCGCCAGTGGCCTTGTTGTAAGCATCGGCCCACTTGGCGTACAGCGGCGCGGGGAAGGTGGCACCGGCGCCGGTCACATCTTGCGCGTTGGCCAGCAGGGGCAACAGCGCAGCAGTGGCAGCAGCGGTACGGAGCAGGGTGGAAATCATGGGTGGGCCTTTCAGCGCGGGTGTTGGCAGAAATCGTGTCAAACCCGCACTCTAGGCAAGCCCTGTGACAAGCCGGTGACGGACTGTCATATTCAAGCGGGCGCTGTCACAAAGCCGGTCCCAGCCTGTCATCGGGCTGTCACGCGCAGCCGCCACTCAGGCCATGGCGGCAGCGGCCAGGCGCTCGGCCAGGCGCTTGCCTTCACCAGCGTCGCGCGATTCAACCATCACACGCAGCACCGGCTCGGTGCCGGAGGCGCGAATCAGCACCCGGCCCTGGCCGGCCAATTCGGCTTCGACTGCCCGGGTTTCAGCCGCCAGATGGGCATTGCTCTGCCAATCGGCCAGGCTGGGCAGGCGCACATTGAGCAAGGTTTGGGGGAAAAGGGTCACGCCGTCCAGCAGGCCGGCCAGCGAGGCCTGGGAGCGCTGCGTGGCTTGCAACACCTGCAAGGCGCTGACGATGCCGTCCCCGGTGGTGTGCTTGTCCAGAGCCAGCAGGTGGCCCGAGCCTTCACCACCGAGCAGCCAGCCGCGTGCGGCCAACTCTTCGAGCACATAACGGTCGCCCACCTTAGCGCGCACCATCTCCACACCACGGGCCTTGAGCGCCAGTTCGACCGCCATATTGGTCATCAGGGTACCCACCGCCCCAGAGATGGCCTGGCCCTGGGCCAGGCGGTCGTGCACCATGACGTAGAGCAGTTCATCACCGTTGAACAGCCGGCCATGGCGGTCTACCAGTTGCAAGCGGTCGGCGTCGCCATCGAGCGCCACGCCATAGTCGGCAGCATGCTGAGCCACGGCGGCCACCAGGGCCTGGGGCGATGTGGCGCCAAACCCGGCATTGATGTTGACCCCATCGGGCTGGCAGCCGATGGCGATGACCTCGGCGCCGAGTTCATGGAACACATCAGGCGCCACGTGGTAAGCCGCGCCGTGCGCCGCATCGACCACGATCTTCAGGCCTCGCAGGCTCATGTCCTTGTTGACTGTGCTCTTGCAGAACTCGATGTAGCGCCCGCGCGCATCGTCAAGCCGGCGGGCCTTGCCCAAGGTGGCTGAATCGACCCACTGCGGTACTTCATCGAGGGCGGCTTCGACGGCACGCTCCCATGCATCGGGCAGCTTCTCGCCCTTGGCCGAGAAGAACTTGACGCCGTTGTCGGGATAGGCGTTGTGCGATGCGCTGATCACCACGCCCAGATCCAGCCGCAGCGCCCGCGTGAGGTAGGCAACGCCCGGCGTGGGCAGCGGGCCGGTCAGCACGGTATCTACCCCCGCCGAAGCCAGGCCGGCTTCAAGCGAGCTTTCGATCATGTAGCCCGAAATGCGCGTGTCCTTGCCGATCAACACCGTGGGCCGGCCGCTGCCGCCGCCGCGCAAGACTCGGCCCACGGCATGGCCTAGGCGCAGCATGAAATCAGGGGTGATGGGGGCCTGGCCCACGGTGCCACGGATGCCGTCGGTGCCGAAGAATTTTCTGGTCATGCGTCTCTTCCGATGTTCATTTGAATGGTTCAAGCCACCGGCAACAGGCCGGCGGCTCGCCACACCTTCAGGCTGTCTACCGTGGCGGCAACGTCGTGCACCCGCACGACGCGGGCGCCGCGTTGCACGCTGGCCAGAGCCGCCGCGAGGCTGGCGGCCAGCCGTTCATTCACTTCCCGGCCGGTGAGTTGGCCAAGGCTGGATTTTCGGCTCCAACCGACCAGCAGGGCTTGATTGAGCACCCCTAGTTCAGCTTGTCGTTGCAACAATGCCCAATTTTGCGCAGAGGTCTTGCCAAATCCGATGCCGGGGTCGAGCACGATGCGCGACGGGGCCACGCCAGAAGCCACCACTTCGGCCAGACGCTGTCCCAGCCAGCGGCCTACCTCGGCCACCACGTCGGCGCCGTTGAAGGGTGTCTTCTGCATGGCGTCGGGTTCGCCATGCATGTGCATCAGGCAGACACCACAGGCAGGATGCGACGCGATCGTGGCCAATGCGCCGGGCCGGGCCAGCGATCGAACATCGTTGACGATGTCGGCCCCCAGATCCAGCGCCGCCTGCATCACCTCGGGTCGGCTGGTATCCACCGACACGGGCACGCCCAGGCTAACGGCATGCCGCACCACAGGCAACACACGGGCCAGTTCGGCCGCCAGATCGGGGGCCAGGGCACCCGGCCGGGTGGATTCACCGCCGATGTCGAGGATGTCTGCGCCTTCTCGCACCAGCCGGTCGCAATGCGCCATTGCAGCCGAAGCATCGGCATGCTGGCCGCCGTCCGAAAACGAATCTGGCGTGGCATTGACGATGCCCATCACCTGCGGGTGCCGCAGGTCGATGCAAAAGCGGGTGGTTTGCCAGAACATCAGGCGGTCACGTCGCAAGCGGGGATGAAAACGGGGCCCGAAGGCCCCGTGCTTGGCGCACGCCATGTGCGCAGTTGAACTTGCGGCTCAGGCCGCAGCGGCCGGAGCACCATCGGTGGTGACAGCGCCACCGCCGCCGGCCGGGCCCGAATCACGGGGCCGGTCGGAGGGGGTCCAATCCTTGGGCGGACGCGGCGGCTTGTCGGCCATGATGTCGGCAATCTGCTCGGCATCAATGGTTTCCCATTCAAGCAGGGCCTTGGCCATGGCGTGCATCTTGTCAGCGTTGTCCTCGATCACCTGGCGGGCCACCTTGTACTGCTCGTCGATGATGCGCCGCACTTCGGCGTCCACCTTGCGCATCGTATCTTCCGACATGTTGGTGGTCTTGGTGACCGACCGACCGAGGAAGACTTCACCCTCGTTTTCGGAGTAGACGATGGGGCCCAGCGCATCGGTCATGCCGTAGCGCATGACCATGTCCTTGGCCGTCTGCGTGGCTCGCTCAAAATCGCTGCTGGCGCCGGTGGTCATCTGGTTCATGAACACTTCTTCGGCGATGCGGCCGCCAAACAACATGGAGATGCGGCTGAGCATCATCACCTTGTCGACGCTGTAGCGGTCACGTTCGGGCAGTGAGATCGTCACACCCAGGGCACCACCCCGCGGAATGATGGTGACCTTGTGAACCGGATCGAGCTTGGGCAGGTACTGCGCGATCAGCGCATGGCCAGCTTCGTGGTAAGCGGTGTTGCGGCGCTCTTCCTCGTCCATGACCATGGACTTGCGCTCCGGCCCCATCATGATTTTGTCTTTGGCCTTTTCGAAGTCATTCATCTCGACCACCCGGCCATTGCGGCGGGCGGCAAAGAGTGCGGCCTCGTTGACCAGGTTGGCCAGATCGGCACCCGAAAACCCGGGTGTGCCACGGGCCAGCAGATCGGCCTTGATGTCCTGCCCGATCGGCACCTTGCGCATGTGCACATTCAGGATTTGCTCACGCCCACGCACATCGGGCAAGGTGACATAGACCTGGCGGTCGAATCGGCCCGGACGCAACAGTGCAGGGTCGAGGATGTCGGGCCGGTTGGTGGCCGCCATCACGATCACGCCCAGATTGGTCTCGAAACCGTCCATCTCGACCAACATCTGGTTCAATGTCTGCTCGCGCTCGTCATTGCCACCACCCAGGCCGGCGCCACGGTGACGGC
>JANOAQ010000741.1:0-5821 GCA_031411195.1 Burkholderiaceae bacterium
GCCGGTCTTGGCGTTCATGCCGTGGTCGGCAGTGAGTGCGATCACGCAGCCCATGGCGTCCAGCTGGCCCAGATAGCGGTCCATCATGGCGTAGAAGGCATTGGCGCCGGGCGTGCCAGGCGCGTGCTTGTGCTGGATGTAGTCGGTGGTGCTGAGGTACATCACGTCAGGGCGTCGGGTCTGCATCAGCTTCACGCCGGCAGCGAACACGAACTCGGACAACTCGGCGCTGTACACATCGGGCACTGGCATGCCCACCATGTCGAGCACGCCGGTGATGCCGTTGTCGTCCATCGTCACCGCATCGGCCTTTTCAGAAGAAAAACAAACCCCCTTCATGCCCTTGCCCAGCAAGCGGCGCAGCTTGTCCTTGGCGGTGATGACGGCGCACACCATGCCCGCGTCGGCCAGGGCCGCCAGGATGGTGGGCGCGCGCAGCCACTTGGGGTCGTTCATCATCACCTCGGTGCCGGTGGTGGTGTCGTACAGGTAGTTGCCACAGATGCCATGCACGCTGGGCGGCGCGCCGGTCACGATGCTCAGGTTGTTGGGGTTGGTGAAGGTGGGCACCACGCAATCGGCCACCAGGGCTGTTCCCGTGGCCAGGGTGCGCGCCATCCAGGGCACCACCCCGGCAGCCACCGCCTGGGCGATGTACTCGGGCTCGCAACCGTCCACGCACACCACCACGGTGGGCGCCTTGGGCAGTTGGTAGGGTCTTGCGTTGACTTCAAGCATGTTTGGGTTTCCTGGCGGTGGCGCTGGCCGCTTGTGCGGGCTGCGGCGCCTGGTTCTTGAGGGTGCGCTCCTTGCTTTCCAGCACATGGGCGCGCAAGGCGCGGCCAGCACCGTCGGCATCACCGGCAGCAATGGCCTTGAGGATGGCGCGGTGCTCTTGCACCGACACGGGGATCTGCTGGCCATCGGCCAGGTTGACGCGGCGAAACAGCGACAGCTCTTTCACCAGACGCCGGTACAGGTCGGTCAGCTTGCGGTTGCCAACATAGTCGACGATGCGGTCGTGGAAGGCCAGGTTGAGGCCGTGGTACAGGTCGCTGGCACTGGTGTTGTGCCCGTCTTTGACCAGCCGCTCCATTTGCTCGACCATGCTGCGCAACTCTTTGAGTTGGGCGGGGGAGATGCGTTCGGCCAGGGCGCGGCCGGCCGATTCGTCCACCATGGCGCGCAAATCGTAGATCTCCATGGCTTCATCCAGCGCAATGCTGCGCACGAAGACACCGCGGTTCTTTTCAAGCCGAACCAGGCCGGCTTCTTCAAGGATGCGAAAGGCCTCGCGGATGGGCCCGCGCGACACGCCCAGCCGATCGGCCAGCATCGCCTCGGTGAGCTTGGCACCGGGCGCCAGATCACCGCCCAGGATCAGGCGCTCGATCTCGGACTGCACCACCGAGGTGAGCGAGTGCGCCTGAAGCAGGGCGATGGTGGGCGGCGGTGTTGCGGGCGCCAGGGTTGTCATGCCGTGATTGGACGCGCAGGAATGAAGATTGTCAACAATCTACACAAAACCATTGACAGGCACCAAGCCGCCGGAACAAACTCAATCCACGCGGGCGCCCCGGGCCGCGATGGTCATGGTGCGGCTTGGCGGCTTCATCATGTTGTCATCGCTTTGCGCAGATGCTCAGCGGTTAGTGTCCAAGCCTCGGGTGCAAGCACCCCACTCGATTTCAGGAGATCCGCCCATGCACCGCCGTCTTGCCCTTGCATCTTCACTGGCACTGGCCCTGCTGGCCGCGCCGGCCCTGGCCCAGAAGACCCAGTTGCTGGTCTACACCGCCCTGGAAACAGACCAGCTCAAGGCCTACCAGGAAGGCTTCAACAAGGTCCACCCGGACATCGACATCAAGTGGGTTCGCGACAGCACTGGCGTGATCACTGCCAAGCTGCTGGCCGAAAAGGCCAACCCCCAGGCCGATGCGGTGATGGGCGTGGCCGCCAGCAGCCTGGCCCTGCTCGACAAGAACGGCATGCTCGAAGCCTACAAGCCGCTCAACCTCGACGCCATCATGTCGGCCTACCGCGACAAGAAGAACCCACCCGCATGGTTCGGCATGGACGTGTGGGGCGCAGCCATCTGCTTCAACACGGTTGAAGCGGCCAAGAAGAACATTCCCAAGCCCGAGACCTGGAAAGACCTGCTCAAGCCGGTCTACAAGGGTCAGGTCGTGATGCCCAACCCGGCTTCGTCGGGCACTGGCTTCTTCGATGTGACGGCCTGGCTCACGCTGTGGGGCGATGACAACGGCAAGGGCGGCGGCTGGAAGTACATGGACGGCCTGCACGAGAACATCGGCCAGTACACCCATTCGGGCTCCAAGCCCTGCAACATGGCCGCTGCCGGCGAGTACGTGGTGGGCATCAGCTTTGAATACCGTGCCAATGCCAACAAGGCCAAGGGCGCGCCGATCGACCTGGTCTTCCCGAAAGAAGGCCTGGGCTGGGACCTGGAAGCCTTTGCCATCCACAAGGGCACCAAGAAGCTCGATGCCGTCAAGAAGCTGGCCGACTGGGCCAGCAGCAAGGACGCCATGTTGCTGTACGGCAAGAACTTCGCCATCACTGCCCAGCCCGGCGTGGCCGCGCCGCTGGCCAATGTGCCCAAGGACTACGAGGCCCGCCTGGTGAAGATGGACTTCAACGCGGCTGCCGACAGCCGCGAGCGTGTGCTGGCCGAGTGGACCAAGCGCTACAACGCCAAATCCGAACCGAAGAAGTAGCCCCCCCCCGAAGCGGCCTGCGGCCGCTCCCCCCCAGGGGGGCGCAGCTGGCGGCCCGGCAGAGCCGGTTCCGCGGCTGCCACTGGGTTGGCCGGTCCACACCTTTCCGCCCCTGCACTGTGCGCACGCCGTGACCCCTTACCTGCAGCTCGAAGGCATTACCAAGCAGTTCGGCAGCTTTCAGGCGCTGAAGGGCATCGATCTGCAGATTCCGGCGGGTGAGTTCATCTGCTTTCTGGGCCCGTCGGGCTGCGGCAAGACCACGCTGCTGCGCATCATCGCGGGGCTGGAAGGGCAGACGGCAGGGCGCATCCGGCAGGCCGGGCACGACATCTCCACCCTGCCCCCGGCCCAGCGCGATTACGGCATCGTCTTCCAGTCGTACGCGCTGTTTCCCAACCTCAACGTGGCCGACAACGTGGCCTACGGGCTGGTCAATCGCCGCACGCCCAGGGCCCAGGTGCAGGCCCGCGTGCGTGAGCTGGTGGCCCTGGTGGGCCTGCCCGGCAGCGAGGGCAAATACCCCGCGCAACTGTCGGGCGGCCAGCAGCAGCGCATCGCACTGGCGCGGGCCCTGGCCACCTCGCCCGGCCTGCTGCTGCTGGACGAGCCGCTGTCCGCGCTGGACGCCATCGTGCGGGTGCAGTTGCGCCAGGAGATCAAGCGCCTGCAGCGCCAGCTGGGTGTGACCACCATCATGGTGACGCACGACCAGGAAGAGGCGCTCAGCGTGGCCGACCGCATCGTGGTGATGAACCACGGCGTGATCGAGCAGGTGGGCACGCCGCTGCAGGTGTACCGCGAGCCCGCCACGGCCTTCGTGGCTGACTTTGTCGGCCGCATCAACGCCCTGCCCGCCCGCGTGGCCGAGGCAGGCGCGGTGCAGATCGGCCAAACCCACTTTGCGGGCAGCGTGCCTGGCACCGTGGGACAGGACATCACCGTCTACCTGCGGCCCGAAGACGTGCTGGCCCGGCCCATCGCGCCGGGCGAGCACAACGTGTTCGACGCCCAGATCACGCAGATCGAGTTTCTGGGCGCGTATTGCCTGGTCACCGTGGCGGCTGAAGCCTTGGGCCCGACGCCGCTGCAGGTGGTGCTGTCGCTGAACTTTCTGGCCGAGCAGGCCCTGGCCGTGGGCTCGCGCCTGCCGCTCAAACTGCTGCCCGAGCGCCTGCGGGTGTTTGCGTGAAGGTGATGGGCTCTGCGCTTGCCAACGCCGGCACGCCGAGCGCCTGGCCGGCAGTTCAGCAGAAAGTTGATCCCACCCTGCGCTGGGCCCATGCCGCATTGGCGCTGGTGCTGGTGCTGCTGGTGGCCTTTCTGGCGGCGCCGCTGGGCGCCATCCTGACGCAGGCCCTCGAAGACGCCTCGGGGCGCTTTGTCGGCCTGGCCAACTTCATTGCGTACGCGCAGACCCCGGCCCTGCTCGATTCGCTGCTCAACAGCGTAGGGGTGGCGGCGCTGGTCACCTTGATCGTCTTGCCGCTGGCCTTTGCCTTGGCCTACGCCCTGCGCCGCAGCCGCATGCCGGGCAAGCCGCTGTTTCGCGGCATCTTGCTGCTGCCGCTGCTGGCGCCATCGCTGCTGTCGGCCATCTCGCTGATCTACTGGTTCGGCAACCAGGGCGTGCTCAAGGGCGCCATGCAGGCGGTGGGCATCGTGCAGATCTATGGTGCACCGGGCATCGTGGTGGCCGAGTGTTTTGCGGTGCTGCCGCATGCGCTGATGATCCTGGTCACCGCCCTGGGCGCGGCCGATGGCCGGCTCTATGAAGCCGCCGATGCGATGGGCACGCGGCCCTTGCGGCGCTTTTTCACCATCACCTTGCCCGGCGCCAAGTACGGGCTGATCTCGGCCGCGCTGGTGACCTTTACGCTGGTGATGACCGACTTCGGCATCCCCAAGGTGATCGGCGGCAACTTCAACATGCTGGCCACCGACGTGTTCAAGCTGGTGATCGGCCAGCAAGACTTTCAGCGCGGCGCCGTGGTGGCGCTGCTGCTGCTGGCGCCGGCCGTCTTCACCTTTGCGGTCGACCGCTGGGTGGCCGGCCGGCAAACCGCCCTGCTCACCGCCCGCGCGGTGCCCTACCGCCCCGCGCGCAAGGCCTGGCGCGACGGCCTGGCGATGGCCTACTGCCTTGTGATGGCCAGCCTGGTGCTGGCGATGATGGGCATGGCCGTGTTTGCGTCGTTCGCCAAGTTCTGGCCCTACGACCTGAGCCCCACCTTGAACCACTACACCCTGGGCCTGGTGGATGCCGAAGTGGGCGAAGCCTTTGTCAACAGCCTGAAGATGGCCACCGGCACGGCGGTGTTCGGCACGGCACTGGTCTTCGTGGGGGCTTACCTGCTGGAGAAGACCAGTGGCGCAGGCCCCTTGCGAAGCGCCGTGCGCCTGCTGGCCATGCTGCCCATGGCGGTGCCGGGCCTGGTGCTTGGGCTGGGCTACATCTTCTTCTTCAACGCGCCGGCCAACCCGCTGAACGGGCTGTACCACACGATGGCGCTGCTGACCGTGTGCACCATCGCCCACTTCTACACCACCGGCCACTTGACGGCCGTCACCGCGCTGAAGGCCATGGATGCCGAATTCGAAGCCGTGGCCGCGTCGATGAAGGTGCCGTTCTGGGTGACCTTTCGGCGTGTCACCCTGCCCATCTGCACGCCGGCGCTGATCGACATTGCGCGCTACTTCTTCATCAACGCCATGACCACCATCTCGGCGGTGGTGTTCCTGTATTCGCCCGAGACCAAGGTCGCGGCAATTGCCATCCTCAACCTCGACGAGGCCGGCGAGATCGGCGCGGCGGCCGCCTGCGCCGTGATGATCACCGCCGCCAGCAGCGTGGCCATGCTGGCCTTCAGTGCGCTTGCGTACTTTGCAGAGAAGAAAACGCAAGCCTGGAAGGCGTGACACACCCCCGAAGCGCCTTCGGCGCTCCCCCTCAAGGGGGCGCCCCCTGCGGCCCGGCCAAGCCGGTTCCGCGGCGGCCGCTAGGTTGACTACCTCACAAAGCAAGGAGACCCCCGATGGACCGCGACCGCATCCTGCTCACCCCCGGCCCGCTGACCACCACG
>JANOAQ010000742.1:0-3045 GCA_031411195.1 Burkholderiaceae bacterium
TCATCCTGCGCCATGCCGGGGTCAGGCTGCTGGCGGTGGATTCGGGCCTGCAGGCGCTGGGCCGCGACGCCGCCAGCCGCGACACCGCGATCACGCGCTTCCTGTGGCTGCCGTCGGAAGAACCGTCAAGCTGCCCGGCGGGCTGCCTGGACTTCAACGCGCTGGCCGCCACCGACCTGGCCCTGCAGCCCTGCCCCGAGCCTGAGTTCAACGGCCACCACCTGCTGCAGATCGTCTACACCAGTGGCACCGAGAGCCTGCCCAAGGGCGCGATGCTGACGCACGGCGCGGTGATCGACCAATACGTGAGCTGCATCATCGAGGGCGAGATGGCCGAGGGCGACACCGTGCTGCATGCGCTGCCGCTGTACCACTGCGCCCAGCTCGATGTGTTTCTCGGCCCCAGCGTGTACCTGGGCAGCACCAGCATCATCACCAGCAAACCCACGCCCGAGAACCTGCTGCCGCTGGTGGCCAGGCACCGCATCAACCAGTTCTTCCTGCCGCCCACGGTGTGGATTGGCCTGCTGCGCAGCCCGCTGTTCGAGCAGCACGATTTGAGCAGCCTGCGCAAGGGCTACTACGGCGCCAGCATCATGCCGGTGGCGGTGATGCGCGAGCTGACCGAGCGCTTGCCGCAGATGCGGCTGTGGAACTTTTATGGCCAGACCGAAATTGCGCCGCTGGCCACGGTGCTCAAGCCGCAAGATCAACTGCGCAAGCCCGGCTCGGCCGGCAAGCCGGCCATCAATGTGGAAACACGCGTGGTCGACGACCAGATGAACGACGTGGCCGTGGGCGAGGTGGGCGAGATCGTGCACCGCTCACCGCAACTGCTGCTGGGCTACTTCCACGATCCGGAGCGCACGGCGGCGGCGTTCGAAGGCGGCTGGTTCCACTCGGGTGACCTGGGCGTGCTCGACGACGAGGGCTACCTCAGCGTGGTCGACCGCAAGAAGGACATGATCAAGACCGGCGGCGAGAACGTGGCCAGCCGCGAGGTCGAAGAGGCGCTGTACCGCCTGGCCGGCATCAGCGAAGTGGCGGTGATCGGCCTGCCCCACCCACGCTGGATCGAAGCGGTGACGGCGGTGGTGGTGCTCAAGCCGGCTGTTGTGTTGGGCGAAGCCGAGGTCATCGCCCATTGCGCCGCCCAACTGGCGCATTTCAAGACGCCCAAAGCGGTGGTGTTCGTCGACGCCCTGCCCAAGAACCCCAGCGGCAAGCTGCTCAAGCGCGAGTTGCGGCTGCGCTTCGAAGCGCACTTCACTGCCGGTTGATTTTCGGGCCGCCGGCGGGTGGCCCGACGCTTGACCGGCATCAAGTACGGCGGGCTTTGGTCGAAAAGTGTTCTTTGACCGCCCGATCGTTGCCCAATCGTTCATGCCAGCACTCCTGCGCGCCAGCACGTCGCGCCGCCTCATGGTGGCGATGGTGGCCATGCTGTTGCTGTTGCTGGCCAGCGCGGGCATGTCAATGCAGCAGGGGCGCCAGACCGCCGACACCCTTCGGGCGCTGGCCGATGAAGACGTCGAGCGCATGGGCCTGTTGTCGGAGATCAACGACAACGCCAACGATGCGGCGCGCAAGCTGATCATCCTGCTCGCGGCCGACCGTGACCGGCGTGTCGAAGCCTACTTTGAAATCGACAACGCCAATCGCTATCTGGACAGCGCCATGGTGCTGCTGCCGCGTGTCATTTTCGCAGGGGACAGCAATCAGCAGTTCATGCAGGTGGTCAAGACCCTGGACCAGTACCGCCAGTCCTACCAGGCCACGGCCGAGTTGATCGAGGGCGGCGACATCAAGGGCGCGCAGGCCCACCTGATCAACGACACCGACCTGAAGTTGTCGTTTCTGATCAGCGCAGTCCAGGTTCTGGACCGCGCAGGACAAGAGCAACTCACCCAGCGCATCAGCCGCCTTCGTACCGATCTGGACTACGACAGACGCTTGCTGTTGGTGCTGTGCGGTGCCGGCATCGTGCTGGCCACCGGATTGTCCTGGTGGATCGGCCGCAACGTGGCCACCCCGCTGCGCCAGGCCGCCAGCCTGGCACGGCTGATCTCGGCGGGTGATTACTCGCATACCCTGGTGGCGCGCGGGCGCGACGAAGTGGGCGACATTGCCACCGCGCTGAATGGGCTGGCCGAGCAGGTTCAGCAGCGTGAGGCCGCCCTGAAGGCCACCATCGACATCGACCCGCTCACTGGCGTGCTGCAGCGCCACCGCTTCATCACCGATCACGAGCCCTTGGTGGCCGCCGCACTGGAAGGCCAGGCTGCGCTGGTCGTGCTGTGCTTCGACATCGAGCGGCTGAAGTCGATCAACGCCCTGCTGGGATTCGATGCGGGCGACGCCGCCATCATCGACATGGCGCGCTGCGCCGGCTACTGGATCGGCCGGCCCGATCGGGTTGCGCGCCTGGGCGGTGGCACGATGGTGGTGCTGGCCGAGTTGGCGCCGGGCCACGAGCCTCTGGCCTGCGCCCACGCCTTCCAGCAGGCCATGGAACACCGCATGGTCTGGGCCGGAATCACGCTCGACCTGACTGCCACCGTGGGCACGGCGGCCTGCCCTGCGCATGGTCGCACCCTGTCCGATCTGGTGCGCCATGCCGAACAAGCGCTCTTCGAAGCCAAGCGCCTGCGCCAGACGGTGGCGATCTACAGCCGGTCCACCGAAGCGGTGCGCCTGTCGCACCTGAGCCTGCTGTCAGATCTGAACCGTGCGGTCGAGGAGCGGCAACTCGTGCCCTTCCTGCAACCCAAACGCTGCCTGGCCACCGGTGCGGTGGTGGGCGTCGAAGCGCTGGTGCGCTGGCGCCACCCCGAGCGTGGCTGGATTTCCCCGGCTGACTTCATTCCCTTTGCCGAAAACACCGGTCGCATCACGAGCATCACCAACTACATGCTGACCAGCTGCCTGGCGCTGATGGGCCAGCGACTTAAAAACATCCATGTGGCGGTCAACATCTCCACCTACGACCTGCGCGACCCCGGCTTCCCGGCCATGCTCGGCCGGATGCTGCAAAGCCATGGCGTG
>JANOAQ010000743.1:0-4518 GCA_031411195.1 Burkholderiaceae bacterium
CCAGCGGCGAGATGCTCGGCAAGGACCAGCCGGTCATCCTGCAGCTGCTGGAGATCCCCGACGAAAAGGCCCAGAAGGCGCTGCAGGGCGTGATGATGGAGCTGCAGGACTGCGCCTTCCCGCTGCTGGCTGGCATGGAAGCCCACAGCTCGCCCGAGACCGCCTTCAAGGACACAGACTACGCGCTGCTGGTGGGTTCGCGCCCGCGCGGCCCGGGCATGGAGCGCGCCGAGCTGCTGTCGATCAACGGCGCCATCTTCACCGCCCAGGGCAAGGCGCTGGACAAGGTGGCCAGCCGCAACGTCAAGGTGCTGGTGGTCGGCAACCCGGCCAACACCAACGCCTACATCGCGATGAAGAGCGCGCCCGGCCTGCCGCGCGAGAACTTCACCGCCATGCTGCGCCTGGACCACAACCGCGCTGCCAGCCAGCTCGCCAGCAAGACCGGCAAGCCGGTGTCGTCGATCCAGAAGCTGGCGGTGTGGGGCAACCACTCGCCCACCATGTACGCCGACTACCGCTTCGCGACCATCGACGGCGCCTCGGTCAAGGACATGATCAACGACCAGGCCTGGAACAAGGACGTCTTCCTGCCCACCGTGGGCAAGCGTGGCGCGGCCATCATCGAGGCGCGCGGCTTGTCGTCGGCTGCCTCGGCTGCCAATGCCGCCATCGACCACATGCGCGACTGGGCCCTGGGCACCAACGGCGCCTGGGTCACCATGGGCATCCCCAGCAATGGCGAATACGGCATCCCCAAGGACGTGATGTTCGGCTACCCGGTCACCTGTGAGGGTGGTGAGTACAAGATCGTCGAGGGCCTGCCGATCGACGCCTTCAGCCAGGAATGCATCAACAAGACACTGGCCGAGTTGCAAGGCGAGCAAGACGGTGTGAAGCACTTGTTGTGAGCCCCGGCCGCCTGGCGTGACTGGCTGCGGGACGTCCACCGGACGTCCCGCGTCCGCGTCACCCCCCTGGGGGTTACGAAGCCGGACCGGGCAACCCGGATCCGGCTTCGCCCGCTTTTGGCGCACCGCGCGCCCCTGGCCGCGTTGCGGCCTGTCCCCTGCCGGGGATCAAAACGCCTGCATCCACCATGACCACTGCCATCCTGCCCCAAGATGCCCTGATAGACGAGGGCGACGTTGCCGCCGACCTGCCGGTGTGCGACCACTACTGCGGCGTCGAGGTGCGCATGCGCAAGGCGCTGGCCCTGCAGGCTGAATTGGGACCGGTGTTCGACATCACGCTCGATTGCGAAGACGGCGCGCCCGTGGGGGGCGAGGCCGAGCATGTGCGCATGGTGGCCGAGCTGGCCTTGTCGGGCGACAACCGTTTTGGCCGGGTGGGCGCCCGCGTGCACCCGGTGGACCACCCCGCCTTTGCCGACGATGTCGACACCTTGGTGGGCCGCGCGGGTGACCGCCTGGCCTACCTGATGGTGCCCAAGCCACGCCACCTGGCCGACCTGCAGCAGGCCATTGCGCACATCGAGCATGCCGCGCGGGTGCATGGCCGCGGCGCCGCGCTGCCGGTGCATGCACTGGTCGAGACCCACGGCGCCCTGCGCGATGTGCAGGCCCTGGCCGCCCTGCCGCGGGTGCAGAGCCTGTCGTTCGGGCTGATGGATTTCGTCAGCGCCCACCGGGGCGCCATTCCGCAGTCGGGCATGAGTGCACTCGGGCAGTTCACCCACCCGTTGGTAGTGCGCGCCAAGCTGGCCATCGCCGCCGCCTGCCATGCCGAGGCCAAAGTACCCTCGCACTGCGTGGTGACCGAGTTCAAGGACGAAGCGGCCATCGCCCAAGCCGCTCGCCGCGCCGCCCGCGAGTTTGGCTACACCCGCATGTGGAGCATCCACCCGGCGCAGATCAGGCCCATCGTCGAGGCCTTTGCCCCCAGTGCGGCCGAGCTGGACGAGGCTATCGAAATCATCGCCGCCGCCCAGGCAGCACAGTGGGCCCCGATCCGCCACCGGGAAACACTGCACGACCGCGCCAGCTACCGCTACTTCTGGCAAGTCATCACCCGCGCCCGCCGAACTGGCCAACCCATGCCAGCCGAGGTGCAGGCGCATTTTTTCGGCGTACCGCCTGCCTGACGTGTCTGTCCCCACGTCGCTTCGCGCCTGCCCCCCGAGGGGGCACTCAGCCGACTTGGGGCGGCCCGGCGGCTCTGAGCCCGGCTGGACCGTTGCAATCGGTACCAACGCTTACCGGTGACGGCCCAGGCGCGACCTGTCAGGCACCCACAATCCGCGCTTCTTCAGCCTACCCTCGTTCCCCATGCACCCCATTCGACTGCTCGTTCGCTGCACCTTGGCCTTGCTGTGCACTGCCCTGTCAGCAGGCGGCGTCGGACCTGCCGGGGCCGCCGATGCCGCTGCCAAGCCGTCAGCCGCCAAGGCCGGCAGCAAACCAGCACCCAAGCCGGCCACGCCGCGCCAGCAACTCAAAAGCGAGGCTGCCGGCCTGGCCCTGGCCACCGAGACCGTCGAAGCCATCAGCCAAGGGCAACTGGATGTCGCCGCACGGGTATTGACAGGCCAGGCCGACTGCGATTTCAAACAACGCGTCGAGGTGTTGCCCTTGGCCGGCACACCGGGCTATTTCACCGTCAGCCACCAAGGCAAACGCTACCGAATGCTGCCGCGCGAAACCGCCACCGGCGCGGTGCGCCTGGAAGACCCCGCCGCTGGCGTCGTTTGGCTGCAGATTCCTGCCAAATCAATGCTGATGAACGCCAAACTTGGGCAACGCATGGTCGACAACTGTCTGCATTCCGAGCAACGCGCCGCCTTGTCCGCCGTGGCCGAGGCCGCCCAGGGCATCGGCATCGTGGCGCAGCCCGCCGCTGTGGTGGCACCGGCCAACCCGGCGGCGCCGGCGCCTGTCGCTGCACCCGCGTCTGCTGCACCACCGGTGCCCGGCGATGCACCCGCTTCGGCGCCCGCACCCGCGCCGATCGTTCCACCCGTGCCCGTCGTTCCACCCGTGCCCGTCGTTGCACCCGCGCCCGTCGTTCCACCCGTGCCTGTCGTTCCACCCGCACCCGCCGTTGCGCCTGCGCCGCCAGTGGCACCGGTACCTCCAGTGGCCCCCGCACCTCCAGTGGCACCCCTGCCTCCAGCAGCACCCGCGTCCGCTGCCGTGCCGGAACCCGCCGCCAGCCGCTGAGGCGTCTGCGCCCACGTCGCTTCGCTCCTGCCCCCCGAGGCGGTGCTCAGCCGCCTTGGGGCGGCCCGGCGTCGGCTGAGGCCATCGGCCGGGCTCAAGTCAAGCCAATCCCGGCCGATTTGCAGGGAGATCCGGGTTATTCCGGATCACGCTGGCAGCCGCCATCACGGGCGGTTATGCTGCACTGCAACATCGCCCCGGCTGCGCCAGGGCATGTCCCGCAACCCTGACCTTCCTCGACCATGATCAATGTGATTCTTGCTCTCGTTCCGCTGGCCTTTGCCACCGGCTCCCTGGTTTGGCTGATGACCAGCGGCGCACATGCGCAGGCCCGCTCCGACGCCTGGGCCGCGAAGTGGATGCGCGACAACGCCTGAGCAGGCAAGCGCCGTCTGGCGTCCGCATGCCCTGCCGGCCCGCCATTGAGCGGGCCTTTTTCATGGCCCACCCAAGCGCACCCGGCACACCGGCCACCACGGGCGGGCCAGTGGGCTGATTTGCTGGGCACCGATGCTGCACTGCGCCACAATCATTCTCTGCGCCCATCGCCAGGTACAAAAAGCGCTTGGCAAGTCTTATATAAGACATAAAATATGGGAATAACCCGTAAGCGTCTGCCCTGAGCGCGGCGCGTGCGGCCTTGACCGAATCTGTTCGTTTCTGCCACGCCCCACAGGAGCTCTCGACATGCTGCATGCCTATCGCCAACACGCGGCCGAACGCGCCACCCTCGGCATCCCTGCGCTGCCCCTGTCTGCCCAGCAGACGGCCGAGTTGATCGAGCTGATCAAGGCCCAGCCCTCCGAGGGCACGGCCGGCGAAGACGCTTTCCTGTTGGATCTGCTGACGCACCGCGTGCCCCCGGGCGTGGACGATGCTGCCAAGGTCAAGGCCAGCTTTCTGGCGGCCGTTGCCCATGGTGAATTGAAGGTGAGCCTGGTCAGCAAGTCCAAGGCCACCGAGTTGCTGGGCACCATGGTGGGCGGCTACAACGTGCACCCGCTGATCGAGCTGCTCGACGACACCGAAGTGGCCGCCGTCGCCGCCGCCGCGCTGAAGAAGACGCTCTTGATGTTCGACTTCTTCAACGACGTGGCCGAAAAGGCCCGCGCCGGCAACGCCAAGGCCCAGGAAGTGATGCAAAGCTGGGCTGATGCCGAGTGGTTCACCAGCCGCCCAGAGGTGCCCAAGACCATCACCGTCACCGTCTTCAAGGTGCCCGGCGAGACGAATACCGACGACCTGAGCCCCGCGCCCGACGCCTGGAGCCGCCCCGACATCCCCCTGCACTACCTGGCCATGCTGAAGAACACCCGCGAGGGCGCCGCCTTCAAGCCTG
>JANOAQ010000744.1:0-2496 GCA_031411195.1 Burkholderiaceae bacterium
CCATGCCCAGCGTATCCGCCGCCCCTTGCTGGTGGTGCAGGGCAAGAACGATCCACGCGTGCCGGTGACCGAGGCCGAGCAGATCGTTGCCAAGGTGCGCGCCAACGGCACGCCGGTCTGGTACGTGCTGGCCGACAACGAGGGCCACGGCTTTGCCCGCAAGGAAAACGCCGACTACCAGTTCTACGCCATGGTGATGTTCTTGCGCCAGGTGCTGAATCTGCAGGACTGACCGCCCCGCTCAAAGCCCAGATCGTGCAGGCCGCTTGTCGCGGTGTTGACAGTGAAACCCCCGGTCTGCGCACGGGGGCGCTTCAAGCACCATAGCCGGGCATCCACCGGAGAACCACACATGCGCTCCCGTCTCGCCCGTCTACTCGCCCGTCTAATCGCCTTGTCACTGGCCCCCGTGGCCGCCGCCGTGCTGGCCTGGCCCATGGCCGCCCAGGCGCAGGGCTTTCCCACCGCCGGCAAGCCGATCCGCATCGTCGTGCCCTTCCCCGCCGGCGGGCAGACCGACATCCAGGCGCGCCTGCTGGCCGCCAAGCTGCAACCCCTGCTGGGCGCCACCGTGCTGGTGGACAACAAGCCCGGCGCCTCGTCCATCCTGGGCACGATGGAGGTGGTGCGCGCGCCGGCCGATGGCCACACCCTGCTCTACACCATCAGCGTCACCGCCGCGCAGAACCCGCACCTGTTCACCAAGCTGCCTTACGACCCGACGAAAGACCTGACGCCGGTGATGTTTGCCGCGCGCTCGTCCACCGTGCTCACGGTGCCGGCCAAGTCGCCCTTCAACAGCGTGGCCGATCTGATCAAGTTCGCCCAGGCCAACCCGGGCAAGCTGAACTACGCCTCTTACTCGCTGGGCAGCACCTCGCACCTGGTGGCCGAGTTGATGCAGCAGGCCACCGGCACGCAGATGACGCACATCCCGTTCAAGGGCTCGGCCGATGCGGGCCTGGCGCTGATGGGCGGGCAGGTCGATTTCCTGTTCGACGGGCCCACCACCGCCATCGCCAATGCCAAGGGCGGCAAGGTCAAGATGCTGGCCTTCACCGACCCCAAGCCCTACGCGGCCCTGGGCAGCCTGCCCAACATGGCCCAGGCCGGCGTGCCGGGGGTGGACGTGACCGGCGGCATGCAGTTCTTCGGCCCGCGCAACATGCCGCCCGACGTGCTGGCCAAGGTCAATGCCGCGCTGGCCACCGCGCTGAAGGACCCCGAAGTTGCAAAGATGTACGCCGACGGCGCCAGCGAAATCGTGGCCAGCAGCGCCGCCGAGCATGCCGCGTCGGTGAAGGAGCAGTACGAGCGCTGGGGCAACGTGATCCGCAAGCTGGGCCTCAAGCTCGACTGAACGCTCTAACGGCGCGGGGGCGCCGGGGCCATGCGCGGTTTAACCTCGGGGCTTCGCCTTGAAAGGACAACCCGCATGAGCACCCGCCGCAAATTTTTGCTGGGCACGGCCGGCGTGGCCGCCGCCGGCACCGCCCTGGTGGTGGGCTGGGGCGTGCTGCCGGTGCGCCAGCGCCAGCGTGGCAGCGCCCCCTTGGCCACGGCCGCCGGCCAGCAGGCCTTCAATGGCTGGGTGAAGATCGCCAGCGATGACACGGTGACCATCCAGGTGCCCAAGAGCGAGATGGGCCAGGGCGTGCTCACCAGCCTGGCCATGCTGCTGGCCGACGAGCTGGACGCCGACTGGGCCCGCGTGCGCACCGAGCACCCGCCCATCGACGCAATCTACAACAACCTGGCCACTGTGGTGGACGGCCTGCCCTTCCACCCCGACAACAGCGGCTGGGTCAAGCGCGTGGCCGGCCACATGACGGCCAAGACCATGCGCGAGATCGGCCTGCAGATGACCGGCGGCTCGTCCAGCGTGAAAGACCTGTGGGGCCCGATGCGCGAAGCCGGCGCCAGCGCCCGCGCCATGCTGGTGGCCACCGCCGCCGCCGACTGGAAGGTGCCGGCCGCCGAGATCGCGGTCAAGCAAGGCGTGCTCAGCCACGCGGCCAGCGGCAAGACCGCGCGCTTCGGCGCCCTGGCCGAGCGCGCCGCCCGGCAGCCGCTGCCCGATGCCGTGGTGCTCAAGCAAGCCGCCCAGTTCAGCTTGATCGGCAAAGACATGCGCCGCCATGAGGCCGCCGGCAAACAGGACGGCAGCGCCCACTACGGCCTGGACACGGTGTTGCCCGGCATGCTGTACGCCAGCGTGCTGATGTGCCCCACCCTGGGCGGCGCGGTGGCCTCGTTCGACGCCAAGGCCGCCCTGGCCGGGCCGGGCGTGAAGGCGGTGGTCGCCGTGCCCGGCCTGCGCGGCGGCACGGCCGGCGTGGCGGCGATTGCCAGCACGCCCTGGCAGGCCATCACTGCGGCCAAGGCGGTGCTGGTGCAGTGGGACCACGGCGTCAATGCCCAGGTCAACAGCGCCGACATCACCACGCTGCTCAAGCGCAAGCTGGCCGAGGACGACGGCTTCGGCTACTTCAGCCA
>JANOAQ010000745.1:0-4094 GCA_031411195.1 Burkholderiaceae bacterium
CGGCTGTGGGCTTCACAGGTGGTGCAGGCCCTGGCCGACGCCGCCGGGCAGCCGGTTCAGCGCCTGCACCTGCGCGAGCGCGCCACCTTGCGCACCCTGGCCACGGTTGAGCGAACGCTGGTGCCTCGGCGCGGCGCCGAGCCGTTGCGGGTCTACCAGGCCGACATGCGCGCCAGTGCCATGGCGTTCAGTCTGGCCGAAGACGAAATCACATCGGCACTGGCCGAAGGCAGCCAGCTCACCGCCGTGATCGTGGGGGCCCTGCAACCACACGCGCTGGTGGCCCTGCTGCGCAACTTGCTGCAGGCCACCCGCCAGCCGCAATGGCGCTGCACTGAGTTGGTGTTTCTGTTGCCGCCCGGCGCCGCCGCGCTGAGGCAACGCATCGCCGAGCAGCCGTGGCCGGCCCATGTGCACACCCGCGCCGTGGCCGAACCGCTGACTTGCGCCGCCCAGGTGTGGAACACCGTGCTGACGGCCTGGGAGGCCACGCAGGCCGACCACGGCTTCGACCTGCCCTGTACCGATGAGGGCGACCCCGCGCTCCCGGCCGTGCTCGCCGGCCCGCCGGCATCCTGGGCCACCACCTTGGCGCGGGGCGAAGCCCGGCGCCGACAGCCCACCGTCATGGCGCCCGGCCTGGCCCGCCTTCTGCTGCCGCCGGCGCGCAGCGAGGGCTTGCTGGCCTGCGGCATCGTCGATCTGGGCCGGGGCGATCTGCTGGCCAGCCAGCAAGGCGGCGCGCCCGACATCGATCTGGCAGCACTGGCGCTGGCCCTGTGCACCGCCCGCCAGGCCCAACGGGCAGTCAACCCCCGCGATGCCTTGCCCGACGAAGTGCTGATCACGACCGGCGCGCGCCAGTCGCTGTTGCGCCAATTGGCCAGCTCCCAGCGCAACGACGCCGACCCGGGGCGATTGGGCTTCATTGCCGTGCTCGACCGCCAACAGGCCAATCTGGCCTTGCTGCGCTTCAAGCTGCTGGACGCCGACCGCCTGCTGGTCTGAAAGCGGCATTGCAGCGCGGGCTCAAGCCCGGGGAGGATCGGCCGATAAACCGGTTTCAGCCGTCTTTCCCCGGGAGCAGCGCCATGGATTTCAGTTCGGTCTACAACACCCACGAAAAAGCCGTCTTCGAAGCGGTGACCAACTCTGCCGCACGCTACCCGGCCATTGCCGACGATGCCGGCCTGCTGGCCGACGTGGCCTGCGTGGCGCTGAACCGCATGACGCCGCACTACATCCGCCACAGCGCCGACCTGGCCTTCTTCACCACCGAGAAAGAGCGCCTGGCCGTGCGCCGCAACATCGACGAATCGGTCGACTTTGCCTTTGGCTACGTGCAGGCCCGGCACGTGATGGCGGCAAGGCGCTGAGCCCTGTTGCGGCCGCCGGCAATGATCACGGCCCCGTGATCTTCCGGTGAGGACTGCGGGAGACCGGCTTCCTAGCATGGCGTTGACGGGCTCGACAGGTCGGGCCCGATCCACCCCCAACCCTGCACCAGGAGTCCGCCATGTCCATCAAGTCCACCAAGTCCGCCAATTCCATCACCCGCCCCACCCTGTCCATGCTGGCCGCTGCGGCCACCCTCGGGTTTGCAACAGCCGCCAGTGCCACCAGCGTCAACGTCACCGTCAAGATCGAGAACCTGGCACCGGTCAACAGCGTGTCCTACGCGCCCTTGCACCTGGGCTTCAACAACGGCAGCTTCGACGCCTTCAACATCGGCGGCACGCCCGGCGCCGGCATCGTCTCGGTAGCCGAAGGTGGCGCAGGCAATGTCTGGCAAGCCGACTTCGCTGCCGCCGACCCCACGGCCACCCGCGGCACCATCGGTGGCCTGCTGCAGCCCGGCGGCATGCGGTCGATGAGCTTCCTGGTCGACACCGCTGTGAACCCGTACTTCACGTTTGCCGCGATGGTGGTGCCCAGCAACGACTTTTTCATCGGCAACGACTCGCCCACCGAATACAAGCTGTTCAACAACGGCGGCAGCCAGTTGCAGATCAGCACGATCACCCTCAAGGCGAAGGAGATCTGGGACGCCGGCTCCGAGGTCTTTGACCCGTCGGCCGCCGCCTTTGTCGGAAACAACGGCTTGCGCACACCGCAAAACTCGGTGGTGGCCTTCAATTTCGCCGAGTTTTTTGGCTACAACGGCCTGACCACTGGCGCCGGCTACACCTTCAACAGCCAGTTGGCCGCCAACAGCGATGTCTACCGCATCAGCTTCACCGCCGCCGCAGTGCCTGAGCCCGAAAGCTATGCCTTGATGGCGGCTGGCCTGCTGGCCCTGGCCGGCATGGCGCGCCGCCGCAAGCTTGGCTGAGGCATTGCATCCGTGGCCTGCGGCCGCCGATCATTGGCAAAAAAACGCGCTGGATCGGCGGCTCTGTTCCAATTGGCGGGCCTGCCCTGCTGCTGCCTGCATGACCTCACACCTGCTGCTGGTTGAAGACGATGATGCCATCGCCGACACCCTGCGCCTTCACCTCGAAGGCGCAGGCTTTCGCCTGCACCGTGAGGCCGATGGCCTGCTGGCCATGGCAGCAATCGACCGACAACCCTGGGCCCTGGTGCTGCTGGACCTGATGCTGCCCGGCGCCGATGGTTGGGAGGTTTGCCGCCATTTGCGCCAGCGCCACCCCGAGGTGCCCGTCATCATGCTCAGCGCCCGCAGCGCCGAGGCGCACCGCGTGCTGGGCCTGGAACTGGGCGCCGACGATTACCTGGCCAAACCCTTTTCGATGCTGGAGTTGGTGGCCAGGGTGCGGGCGCTGCTGCGCCGGGTGGACACCCTTCGCGCCGCGCCCGCATCAAACAAAGGGTTGTTGCGGTTCGGCGCCTGGCAGCTGGACAGCACACGGCGTGAACTGCGCCAGGGCGATGCGCCTGTGCCGCTGACGCTGCGCGAGTTCGATCTGCTGCATTTTCTGGTGCGCCACCCGGGTCAGGCCTTTGGCCGAAGCGAATTGTTGGCCCGGGTCTGGGGTGCGGGCTTCGACGGCTTTGAACACACCGTCAACTCCCACATCAACCGCTTGCGCAGCAAGATCGAAGCCGACCCGCGCGAGCCCCGCTGCATCGTCACCGTGTGGGGCGTGGGCTACCGCTTCGATCCGCAGGCCGCGCCGTGAAGGGCCGGCCCGGCAAGCTCAGCCGCAGGCTGACCGCCCTGTTGGCGCTGCTGTTGCTCGGCTTTGCGGTGCTGGTGGCAGGTTTGGTGCAACAGGTGGCATCGGCGCAAGAGCAAGAAGCGCTGCAGCGCCTGTCCCATGGCCTGGCCCGGCACATCGTGGGCCACTGGCCGGTCATCACCAACGCCGATCCTGACCAGGCAGCGCTTGCAGAGCGCAAGGCCGTGCTGCAAATGTTGATGGTGGTGAACCCCGGCGTGCAGGTCTACCAGCTGGACGCCGATGGCCAGGTGCAGGCCTACCTGGGTGAGCCTGGCATGGTGCGCCAGCCGCAGGTCGACCTGGCAGCGGTGCGCAGTTTTCTTGGCGAGGGCAAGCTGCCCATCCTGGGCACCGATCCGATGGGCGGGCCGCAGCCGCGCATCTTCAGTGCCGCCATGTTTCCACCTGGGCCAGGCAATGTGCGACCGCCGGGTTACCTCTACATCGTGCTGGACGGCGCCGCGCGTGCGCAGGTGGCTGCAGATGTCAGCCAGCAGCTTGCGTGGCAAAGCGCAGCCATGTTGGGTGCCCTGGGGCTGGCGGCCGTTCTGGGCGGCGGCGCACTGTTGTTGCGGCACCTGACCAGACCGCTGCAGCAAATGGCTGACCGCATGCAGGCTTACGCCAATGCGCCTGGCGTGCCAGGGGTGCCAGGGTCGCCCGAGCATCGGCCAGCGGCATTGGACGAAGTGCAGGCCATCGACCACGCCTGGACCGACCTGACAAAACGGGTCGAGCAGCAGGCCGCGCGCGAGGCGCAGCAGGCGGCCGCCCACCGCGAAATGATGGCCAGCGTGGCCCACGACCTGCGCACGCCGCTGACGGCCATGCATGGCCAGCTGGAAGCCCTGGCCGCAGCACCAGCCACCGACCACCCCCGCATGCTGGGCACCGCGCTGGCACAAAGCGACA
>JANOAQ010000746.1:0-1579 GCA_031411195.1 Burkholderiaceae bacterium
GCCGGCTTGCCAGCCGTGATTGCCGAGGTCAAAAAAGCCAGCCCCAGCAAAGGCGTGATCCGCGAACACTTTGTGCCCGCAGAGATTGCCACCAGCTACGCCCAACACGGCGCCGCCTGCCTCAGCGTGTTGACGGATGAACGCTTTTTCCAGGGCCATGCCGACTATTTGCGCCAGGCCCGCGCCGCCTGCACCCTGCCGGTGCTGCGCAAGGATTTCATGATCGACCCCTACCAGGTGCTGGAAGCCCGGGCGATGGGCGCCGACTGCATCCTGCTGATTGCCGCCTGCCTGTCCGACGCCCAGATGGCCGAACTGGAGGACTGCGCCACCGGCCTGGGCCTGGACGTGCTGGTGGAGGTGCACGACGGCGACGAGCTCGACCGCGCCCTGCGCCTGCGCACGCCGCTGGTGGGCATCAACAACCGCAACCTGCGCACTTTCGACGTCACGCTCGATACCACGCTGGGCTTGCTGCCCCGCGTGCCAGCCGATCGCTTGCTGGTCACCGAATCGGGCATCCTGGCCGCCACCGATGTGCAACGCATGCGCTCGGCCCAGGTGCATGCCTTCCTGGTCGGCGAGGCCTTCATGCGCGCCGACGATCCGGGCGCCGCGCTGGCCGCCTTGTTCAGCTGAGTCATCCCCATTGAGCCCGCAAAGCAGCCTGCTGCCCGCCGCTGCGGCGCCCAACCAACTGATCGAGCCGCTGGCCGACGTGCTGGCCCGCGCCCCGGCCGATTGGGCACCGCTGGTACGGGCCTGGCAGGCTTCGGCCGACGGGCGGGCACTGCTGGCCCATGTGGCGCAACGCCAGGCGGCCGGCGCCGTCATCTACCCGGCCCAGGTGCTGCGCGCCCTCGAATTGACGCCGCGCAGCGCAGTGCGGGTGCTCGTCCTCGGCCAGGATCCGTACCACGGTGCCGGCCAGGCCGAAGGGCTGGCTTTTTCGGTGCCACCCCGGGTCAAGCCACCACCCAGCCTGCGCAATGTGCTGGACGAGATCTCGCGCAGCTTGGGCGTGCCGCATCCGCCCAATGGCCATCTTGGCGGCTGGGCCCGCCAGGGCGTGCTGCTGCTCAACACCACGCTGACCGTTGAGGATGGACTTCCCGCATCCCACGCACGGCAGGGCTGGGAGTCGTTCACCGACGCGCTCATCACCGCCACGGCCGCCGACCCGGGTGCCAAGGCTTACCTTTTGTGGGGCGCGCACGCCCAGGCCAAGGCGCCGCTGATCGAAGCAGCCGGCGGGGGGCGCCACCTGGTGCTGCAGGCCAATCACCCTTCGCCGCTGTCGGCGCGCCGCCCGCCGGCACCCTTCATCGGTTGCGGCCACTTCGCGCAACTTCGCGATTTCCTGGCAAGCCAGGGCGGACCGGCGATCGACTGGTCGGCCTGAATCTGTGCGCCGCCCCAGCGCGTTTCTTGTGTTTTGTGGTGCACCTCTGCTATAGTCACGAGTTCGCTGCGGAGGGGTGCCCGAGTGGCTAAAGGGGGCAGACTGTAAATCTGTTGGCTTACGCCTACGCTGGTTCGAATCCAGCCTCCTCCACCAAGGCGAACTTTCTTCGGCCCT
>JANOAQ010000747.1:0-4566 GCA_031411195.1 Burkholderiaceae bacterium
GTTGCCTGCTCGGCGATGGCCAACGCGCTGGCGGCTCGGGTTTCAGCCAATTGCGCCGCAGACTGGTTGAGCAACAAAGAGGCTTCAAGTCCCCGCCGTCCCAGGGCGCGACTCAATTGAATAGCCGCAGCCAAGCACTCATGGGCCTCCGGCAAGCACCCCAGGTCCAAGGCCGCACAGCCAAGATTGAACTGGATGGTGCATTCCTGAAGTTGATTGCCTAGCGACTGACTGAGTGCCAGTGCCTGCCTCAGCAGACGCTGGCTGGACATCGGGTCGCCGCGCTCGGTCTCAATGCCTGCGAGCAACGTGGACAGCGAACATTCCTGTGAGCCATTGCCGAGCAGCCGTGCGCGCTCCAGACCACGTTCTGCCACGGCCCTTGCCTGTGCATGTTGCCCCGTGCGCCGCAGTGCGCTGGCCTGAATGTAGTAGGCCGCCGGTTCCAGAACGCTGTCGCCCGACGCTCGCGCCAACTCAAGCACAGCCGGCGCATTTTTTACAACTGACGCCGATTCACCCCGCTCGTCCTCAGCCCCCAGACGCCGCACCGCCGCCGTGGCCTGCTGCACCAGCGAACCCGTCGTATCGGCCACCGCCTGCATGGCCGCCAGGTCTTGCGACTGGCCATCGTGGTCACCCAACAGGCGTCGGGCGCGCTGGCGGGCACACAGCAGTCGCCAGCGGGCATCGTGCGCTGACGTGGGCGTGAAACGCAGGGCCCGGCTGGCCTGACGCACCACCTCGGCATGGGCAAATCGATTGGCCAGAAATTCAGCGGCCATCAGGCTGCTGTGGGCGCAGGCATCGGTCTGTTCCGCACGTTCGTGGTGGTCGGCCGCCGGGATCCAGGCGTCGGCTTGGCCATCACCTGCGGCACGCACCTGCCACCAGGCGGCCACCCGGCCGTGCGCCCACAGGCGCTCAGGTTTGAGCAGGCTGGCGTAGGCGGCCTCCTGCATCAGCTGGTGGCCGAAGGCATGGCGCAGCGCTGCGCCTGCGTCGTCAATCTGCAAGGGCACCAGCAGTTGGCGCGCCACCAGCGCGGCCACATGGTCACCCGCAGCCGGATCGAGCGCCAGCAATGCTGCGTCGTCAAATTCGGGCCCGATGACGGCTGCACGGGCAAGGACCTGTCGCTCGGCTGCTGGCAGGCCGTCCATGCGGGCCTGCAACACGCCGGCAAGGGTGGCGGGCATCTGCCGGGCATCGAAGCGATCGGCCTGCCAGCGCCAAAGGGCCGCGCTGCCCTGCGCGGTGTCAACAACCTGCAGCGCCCCACGGTCGAACAGCATCTGCAGCAGTTCTTGCATGTAGTACGGGTTGCCGGCCGCGCGTTCGGCCAGCAGGCTGTGCAGTTCAGGCGGCACCTGAGCCAAAGGCTGCAGCAGCGCATCCACCAGCGCGTCACTGTGCGCAGCCGTCAGCGGATGCAGCCACAGGCGGGTGGTCTCGATCTTCTGCCAGGCGGCATCATGCTCGTCGAGCACGGGCCGGGCCGTGGCCAGCAACCACAGGGAACCGCCCGGCCAAAGACGCACCGTCTCGCGAAAGAACTGCAGGCTGCCGGCATCGGCCCAATGCAGGTCTTCCAGCAGCAGCACCAGGGGCCGGTCAGCGGCTTCGATGGCCAGCAGCTGGCGCAGGGTGTGAAAGGCACGGCTGCGGATTTGCGCGCCCTCCTGCACGATGCCGGCCACATGCGCGCTGGTTGAAAAATCCATGCCCAGCAGGTAGCCCAGCACATGGGCCTGGGCCTCGGGCCGCTCATCGACCGGCAGGCGGGCCACCACCGCACTGGCAAAGGCCTGGCGCGCCTGGGCCGGCGATTCGGCATCGGGCAGTTGCAGCAGTTCGTGCAACAGGGCATGCAAAAGGTCATAGGGTTGGTGCTCGGACGCCGGCCTGGCCGAGGCTGCTACCCACAGCGCCTGGCCGGCCTGCTGCCGCGACCAGGCCAGCCAATCGTTGAGCAGGCGGGTCTTGCCAAGGCCCGCATCGGCCACCAAGGTGCTGACCTGCACCTGGGGGGTGCCGGTCAGCAGTTGGTGCCAGCCGGCCTGCAGGGCTTGCAACTCGGCCGAGCGGCCCATCAAGGGCGTCTGCACGCCGCGCACGCCCACCTCGCGCCGCGCCAGCCGGCGCGACAGGCGGTGCTCGACCAGCCAGGTGGCCAGGGGCTCGGCGGCCCCCTTCACGGCCAGGGGCGGTTGGGGGTGCATCACGAAGAGGCCCCGCACCATGCGCTGGGTGGTCTGGCTGATACGCAAGCCGCCTGGCGGCGCGGTCTGCTCCATGCGGGCGGCCAGGCTCACGGTGACACCGCGGATGGTGTTGTCGCCATCGACCCCGCCGCCCAGCAGCACGCCGCCGGTGTGGATGCCCACGCGCACCTGGAAACCGTCGATGCCATGGGCATCGCGCACGGCCAGGGCATTGCGTGTGGTCTCGGTGATCATGGCCAGCCCGGCCAGCACGGCGCGCTCGGCGTCGTCTTCGCGGGTCTGGTCGGTGCCGAAGGCGGCCAACAGGCCATCGCCGGTGTACTGCAGCACCCGACCGCCGTGGCGCTGCACCAGTTGGGTGTAGCGTGCCAGCAGGGTGTCGAAAATGGCCTGCAGTGTCTCGGGATCAAAACGTGCTGACAGGGCGGTGGAGCCCACGGTATCGACAAACAGCACGCTGACCTGCTTGAGCCGGCGGTCGGGTTGAAGGCCGGCGCGCAGGGCATCCAGACGATCGATCAGGGCCGAGCAGGCCAGGTCGAGCACAGCATCGTCAACCGTGCCACGCAGGCGCTCAAGTGCCCGCACGCCCGATTCAAGGTCAGATTCCGTCATGTGCCCACGACGATAGCCAGTGATGCGAACCAGCGCAATGCGCCGGTTCGTTTGGTTCAGTTTTCGGGTGCGCGGTTCTTGATGACCACCGAGCCGTTTTCCTGCGTCTCGATCACGCCGCGCTCTTCCAGGTCCTTCATGACGCGACTGACCATCTCGCGCGAGGCGCCCACCACCTTGGCCATGTCTTGGCGCGAAACCTTGTTGCGGATGATCTTGACGCCGTTGACGTCTTCCGACATCTCCAGCAGCGTGCGCGCCACCCGGCCATACACATCCAGCAGGGCCAACGACTCGATCTGGCGGTCGGCATGGCGCAGACGGCGCACCAGCCCGCGCAAGATGGCGTAGCTCAGGGACGAATGCTCGGGCAAGCAGCGGGCAAAGTCGGCCCGGCCCAGCATCAGCATGTCGGTCTGGATCTCGCAACGCACGGTGGCCGAGTGGGCCTCGTTGTCGATCAGGCTCATCTCGCCCACGTAGTCGCCCGATTCGAGCACCGCCAGGATCACCTCGCGGCCGCGCGTGTCGGACGTCAGCACCCGGGCACGGCCGTTGAGCAGGATGAACAGGGTGTTGCTCTTGCGGCCTTGCTCCACCACCAGTTCACCCCGGCGAAACCGCCGCTTGACCACGCTGTCGGCGATGGCCTGGGCCTGATCGTTGGTGAGCATGGAAAACAGCGGAACGCGTCGGATCAGATCAAGATTGGTCAGCATGGACATGGTGGTTTCCCTTCGTCTGGCTAGTGTGTTCTCGCATGGGCAATTGCAAACGCTCAAGCAGAGCGGACAAATCACGCCAATTCCGTGCAGATTTCCCTATTGTGCCGATGGGCAGGCTCGCAAAACCCTGGTGCATACCGCATGTGACAATTCGCCATCGACCCGCCTTGCACCACCCCAGCGCGCGGGCGCAAACCCTTTGCGGAACCACCATGAGTGCATCCAACCAACACGCCCAGGTGCTGATCCTGGGCTCCGGCCCGGCCGGCTACACCGCCGCCATTTACGCCGCCCGCGCCAACCTCAAGCCGATGCTTGTCACCGGCATGGCCCAGGGCGGCCAGCTGATGACCACCACCGACGTGGACAACTGGCCAGCCGACGTGATGGGCGTGCAAGGCCCCGAGTTGATGGAGCGCTTTCTCAAGCACGCCGAGCGCTTCAACACCCAGATCGTGTTCGACCAGATCAACCAGGTCGACCTTTCCAAGCGGCCTTTCACCCTCACCGGTGACAGCGGCACGTACACCTGCGAAACCTTGGTGATTGCCACCGGTGCCAGTGCCAAATACCTGGGCCTGCCGTCCGAAGAGGCCTTCATGGGCCGCGGCGTCTCGGGCTGCGCCACCTGCGATGGCTTTTTCTACCGCGGCGACGAGGTGGCCGTGGTGGGCGGCGGCAACACGGCCGTCGAAGAGGCGCTTTACCTCAGCAACATCGCCAGCAAAGTACACCTGGTGCACCGGCGCGACAAGTTTCGCGCCGAGGCCATCATGATCGACAAGGTCAACGACAAGGTCGCCGCCGGCAAGATGGAGCTGCACCTGTTCAACACCCTGGACGAGGTGCTGGGCGACGCCAGCGGCGTGACTGGCGTGCGGCTGAAGAGCACCCGGGACGGCACCACCAAGGACCTGACGCTCAAGGGCTGTTTCATCGCCATCGGCCACCAGCCCAACACCGACATCTTCAAGGGCCAGTTGGAGATGAAGGACGGGTAC
>JANOAQ010000748.1:0-2381 GCA_031411195.1 Burkholderiaceae bacterium
CTGCTCGCGAAAGCGCTCGACCATCAGCGCCAGCGCAAACGGGCTAGGCGCACGCAGCACCACCGGGTCGATCTTCAGGCCGTGCAGGCGCTGCAGGCTGGTGCCGAGCTGGCGCAGGTCCAGCTCTTGCGCCAGCACCTCGGCATCGGCCTGACCGAGCAGCCGGTTGTGCGGGTCGTACTGGCGAAACACGTCGTAGAACAGGCCTGACGATGCTTGCAGCTGGCGCGTGCTCTTGGGCGCGCCAGGGTAGCCGGTGAACACCAGCCCGGCCACGCGGGCGATCTCGCGAAAACGCCGCCGCGCCAGCTCGCTGCTGTTCAGGCTGGCCAGCACGTCGTGCAGCAGGTCACCGCCGCTGGCCAGGGCGGTCTTGTCGAGCAGGCTGCTGGTGTCGATGGGCTCGGCGGCCAGCAGCTCGAAGCCGTAGTCGTTGACGCTGATGCTGAAGGTATTGGGCGCGTGGCGCGCCAGCCGCCAGCCCAGCAGGCTGGCCAGGCCCAGGTGCACATGGCGCCCGGCAAAGGGGTAGATAAAAAGGTGGTGGCCCTCGCGGGAGCGGTACTGCTCGACCAGCACCTCACCCACCGCAGGCAGGCGCGACAGGCGGCGCTGGGCGGCCAGCATGGGCGCGGCGGCTTGCAGTTCGGGGTCGGCTGCGTTGGCGGGGTCGGCGGGCAAGCCGGTCAGCACGGCCAGCGTGGCGTCGGCCAACTCACTGCTCAGCGGCATCTTGCCGCCCATCCAGCTGGGCACCACGCCGCGCTTGCCGGTGGACTTGCGCACATAGGCGGCCATGTCCTGGGTACGCACGTATTCGAGAACCCGGCCGCCGAAGACAAAACAATCACCCTTGTTGAGCCGCGCGATGAAACTCTCTTCAATCTGGCCGAGGGTGCCGCCGCCACTGCCCGCCTTGGACCACCACTTCACCAGCATCGCCGATTCACCCACGATGGTGCCCACCTGCAGGCGGTGGCGCATGGCGATGCCCTTGTCGGGCACGCGGTAGCGGCCATCGGCCTGCAACTGCACCCGGTGGTATTGCGGGTAGGCGCCCAACGATTCACCGCCCCGCTCGACAAAGGCCAGGGCCCAGTCGAAGGCCTCGCGCGGCAGGCTGCAGTAGCTCCAGGCGCGGCGCACTTCGTCGAACAGGGCATCGGCCTCAAAGCCACCGCCCAGCGCGATCGTGACCAAGTGCTGCACCAGCACGTCCAGCGGCTGGTGCGGCGCGTGGCGCGGCTCCACCTGGCCGGCGGCCACGGACCGGCGTGCGGCCACGGCCTCGATCAGCTCCAGCGTATTGGTGGGCACCAGGGTGATGCGGCTGGGCCGGCCCGGCTGGTGGCCCGAGCGGCCGGCGCGCTGCAGCAGCCGCGCCACGCCCTTGGCCGAGCCAATCTGCAGCACCCGCGAGACGGGCAAGAAGTCCACCCCCAGGTCGAGCGACGAGGTGGCCACCACCGCCTTCAGCGTGCCGGCTTTCAGCCCCGCCTCGACCCAGGCACGCACCTCCTTGGCCAATGAGCCGTGGTGCAACGCGATCTCGCCCGCCCACTCGGGCCGCGCGGCCAGCAGCAGCTGGTACCAGACCTCGGCCTGGCTGCGCACATTGGTGAAGACCAGCGTGCTGCCACCGCCTTCGGCCATCGTGCGCGCGATCTCGTCGGCCACCGGCTGCTGCATCTGCGCACCCAGGTGGCCACCCCACGAAAAGCGCCCCGGGTTGGCCGGCAGCAGGGTGTCGATGAGCAGGGCCTTGTCGATGCGCCCGCGCACCAGCACCGGCGGCGCATCGCCCGGCGGCCGCGGGCCCTGCAGCATGGCCAGGGCGTCGGCCAGGTTGCCCAGGGTGGCCGACAGGCCCCACACCAGCAGGCGCGGGTTCCAAGCGGCCAGGCGCGCCAGCAACAACTGCACCTGCACGCCGCGCTTGTTGCCGATCAGCTCGTGCCACTCGTCCACCACCACGGTGTGCACGCCGGCCAGGCGGTCTTGCGCGTCGGGCTTGGTCAGCAGCAGGGTCAATGATTCGGGCGTGCTCACCAGCACGGTGGGCAGGCGGCGGTCCTGGCGGGCGCGCTCGGCGCTGGGGGTGTCGCCGGTGCGCAGGCCCAGCGTCCAGGCCGGGGCCAGGTCGGCCAGCGGCGTGGCCAGGGCGCGCTGGCTGTCGGCCGCCAGGGCGCGCATCGGGGTGATCCACAGCACGCCCACCGGCGGCGCAGTTCGGCCCGTCAACGGCACGCCCAGGCCGGCGCCACGCAGCAAGGCGCCCAGGCCGACCGCATAGGTCTTGCCAGCGCCGGTGGTGGCATGCAACAGGCCGCCCTGCCCCGCCGCCATGGCTGTCCACACCTCGCGCTGAAAGGCGAACGGCG
>JANOAQ010000749.1:0-2055 GCA_031411195.1 Burkholderiaceae bacterium
GGCAGCTACTCGGCCCGCAAGCTGGGCATGAAGACCACCGGCCATGCCGGTGGCTCGCACAACTTGTCGCTCACCAGCCGCCTCACCCGGCCCGGTGACCACCTCGACGAAATGTTGGGCAAGCTGGGCCGGGGGCTGTTCGTCACCGAGCTGATGGGCCAGGGCGTGAACGGCGTGACGGGCGACTACTCACGCGGCGCGGCCGGCTTCTGGGTCGAAGGCGGTCACATCGTGCACCCGGTACACGAGGTGACGATTGCCGGCAACTTGAAGGACATGTTGCGCGGCATCGTGGCGCTGGGCGCCGATCGCTATGTCTCAGGCGGCAAGACCGTGGGATCGATGTTGATCGACCGCCTGAAGGTCGCCGGCAGCTAGTCCCGGCTTTGCGACCGGTTCAACACCGGCTTGCGGGATGTCGGGGCTTCTACTCCCCTGAAATGACCTGCGGTACCCCCAAAATGTCGGTTGCTATTTTGCAAACTTGCCTTGGAGAGCTGCATGGAACGTAGGAATTTTGTTCGGAGCGCCGGCTTGGCCGGTGTGTTGGCGGCAGGTGCAGCGCCTGCCATCGTGCATGCGCAGGCCACCATTCGCTGGCGGCTGGCGTCCAGCTTTCCGAAGTCGCTGGACACCTTGTACGGTGTTTCGGAAGTGTTCTCGAAGAAGGTCTCGGAGATGACGGGTGGCAAGTTCACCATCTCCACGCATGCCGCTGGTGAACTGATGCCGGCCTTCGGCGTGGTCGACGGTGTGCAGAACGGCACCGTTGAATGCGCCAATACCGCGCCGTACTACTTCTTCGGCAAGGACGAAACCTTTGCACTGGGTTGTGCCATTCCCTTCGGCCTGAACAGCCGCCAGATGTCTGCCTGGATGTATGAGGGCAACGGCCTGAAGCTGATGCGCGAGTTCTACAAAGGCTACAACATCATCAGCTTCCCCATGGGCAACACGGGTGCCCAGATGGGTGGCTGGTTCCGCAAGGAAGTGAAGTCGCTGGCCGACTTCAAAGGTCTGAAGTTCCGTGTGGGTGGTTTTGCCGGCAAGGTGGTCGAGCGCATCGGCGGTGTGCCGCAGAACATCCCCGGTGGAGAAATCTATCAGGCGCTGGAAAAAGGCACGATCGACGCGGCCGAGTGGGTGGGGCCGTACGACGACCAGAAGCTGGGTTTCTACAAGGTGGCCCAGCACTACGCCTATCCGGGCTGGTGGGAAGGTGGCCCGCAGTTGGACCTGTTCGTCAACCAGAAAGCCTATGACGGTCTGTCGTCGGAGTACAAGGCCATCATCGAGGCGGCTTCGTCTTATGCCCACATCGACATGCAAGCCAAGTACGACTACCGCAATGCCGCGTCGCTCAAACAATTGGTGGCAGGCGGCGCCAAGCTGTTCCCGTTCCCGAAGGACCTGATGGAAGCGGCCTTCAAGGAATCGCAGGCGCTCTACAGCGAGATCTCGGCCAAGAACCCGCGTTGGAAGAAGGTTTACGACGACTACTCGGCCTACCGAAAGGATGCCAACCTGTGGTTCCAGTTCACCGAGGCCACCTTCGACGACTTCATGCAGAAGCAGAAGCTGTAAGCCGACGTGGCGCCCGCCCGGGCGTCTCGTGGTTGCAGCCGGCTGGCACTCCACCCTGCCAGCAAAAAGCCCCGCGATGCGGGGCTTTTTTCGTGGGCGACCGGTCAAGGCTTCTTGGCCGCCTCGGCCTCCTTCTTGATGTCGTCCATCAGGCTCTTCATGCGGTCGTCGGCCGTGTTGTCGCCGCTGCCGGCACCGGTTGCACCCTTGCCCATCTGCTGCAACTGGCTGCTGGCCTTGTCGATGTCGAGCACCTTCGCCTTGTCGAGGAAGATCGTCACGGTCTGAGGGAAGAAGATCACGATGCCCACCAGGATCAGCTGGATCACGATGAACGGAATCGCGCCCATGTAGATGTCGCTGGACTCCACCTTTCGCGGCAGGGCCTTGTTCTTGTACAAGGTGTCCGAGATACCGCGAAGATAGAACAGCGCAAAGCCGAACGGCGGATGCATGAAGCTGGTCTGCATG